>CALCVT010000052.1 GCA_937906495.1 uncultured Prevotella sp. | reverse complement strand
TTTTGATGGGTCAATTGGGAGTATAATAGTGGGTCAAGCGACTTTATATTTTCCAGGCGAAACATTCCGCTGGGTATAACTGACGTTGATTTGATAGAAACAGAGCCGGAACCTGCCAAACCGGAGGCTGAGGTATAAAAAAAGGGAGGTGTAAGTTCATTTGCCCGAAAGCCCACGACCAGACACCGCCCGATGTAAAAGGACGGTGCAAAGGTAGTAAAATTCGGGCAAATGGCAATGAAAAAAATGTTTAAAAGCACTGTGGCGCGTGCGCAGAAAATTAAGGAAATCACAGCCTTACATTATGAAGCCGGGAATCAGGCAAGATGTTACAGGGCAGTTTGGCGGCATTGGATAGAGCCCGAATTTCGGATCTGTTACCGCACCTACCTGAATTATTTAGGCATTTTGGAAGAAGAAACAGAGAAAGCCCGGCAATTTGAATTACCCCTCTTTTCGGAGTAATTGAAAACAATACCCCTGACAGCGTAAAAACTGCCGGGGGTATATTGTATTACTTTGATGATGAAATGGCCACAGAAGCGACAGAAACGGGCTTAAATGGCCTCATGGCGGTGCAGTCTTGTGCAGACGTTACCAACCGTTCCACATTTTCCACGAGTTCGGTGTGGTTATGGTTCGTTGCTGAGGTCGTAAGCTGGAAGCCGGCGAAGCCTTCCCCGCGCAGCCCCTGCATTTTGGCGTTAATGCTGTTGATGAGGTCGAACACCGCCAGAACTTCGCCCATTCGCTTGTCCTTATGGCCATGAACTGGAACAGCACGGGTAACAATGTGGAGGCGCACGGCGATATCGCCCCGACGTGCCCCGGTATTCTGCTGGTGCCAGTCGATTTGTTCAAATTCCACGAATATGGCGGGTGTTTCAAAGACAGAACCACCACCGAGGAGGTTTACCTGGTCGTTCCAAAGGTCAATATAAGGCACCCCTTCAGGAAATGCCGCGGTCGGTTCAATGGACGAAAGAGCGTCCGCAATGGCTAAAAAAATGGCTTTTCTCATTTCTTCAAAAAATTGGTTAGTGACAAATTATATTTTTTCAGGTTGTCCTCAATTACGTTTCGGATCAGGCGTTGGGTTTCCGGTCCGTCTCCGATAAACTGGCGTTTGGGCATGGTGAATTTTCGCGTATGGGCGCGGACCGTGTAGGTTTTCCCCTTCCTGCTTCTTCGGGTGTGGGATTTTACCGGCTTCCTGCCTGTTCCGCCTTTGTTGTGAATTTCCGCGTATGCGAGTGCAGACGAAAAGCGGACACCGTTACCCTCTACACGTCCCTGAGTGGAGCGGCGCATGGCACCGGTCACTATCAGAAGCGAACCCTTTGGGTAATCGTGTGCGCGTGGCTTCCATTTCTCTGTAAAAAAAGCCTTCCGCTCAAAGTTGCGGTCGAACTCATCGGATAGCTCCACCCGCATGTCGTTAAGAATGTCGTTTTTTAATTCGTTGGCACTGAGCATTTACTTTGTTTTTAATGATTGATTTTCAAAATAAAATTTATAATTTTGTGGCATGGCAAAAATTATAGATAAAATAGAGGAATGCCCTTATATGTGCGAGCACTGCAAGCACTTCATAAAAGGTTTGACCTGTGCAGCGTTTGACATTATCCCGATTGAGATTGTGCAAGACGGTGCAGAGAGCCACAACCATATATTTGAGGGGCAAAAAGGTGATTATGTCTTTGAACCAGCAAGACCACGTGATACAATGCGTGTTTATGTTGATTCAGACGAAGCCCCAGAGGCTTGATGCTTTTTTGCATATAATTTCCTTATTAAAGTACCAACCGCAACCGCAATAGGTCGCGGTTTTTCGTTATTGAGATATTCAGACCACGCCTCTGCTATAAATTCAGCTGCATTTTTATGCCCGTATGTGGACAGGTTTTCCACAATATGCTCTTTGCCTTTTGCTCTTTCTTCATTATACATTTTCAGAAAATCAGCATGAGTTCGCAGGCCAAGCAATCGGTCTATTTCGTGCCCGAGTTCATGGTCGAAAACAGCCTTTAAAGTGCCTGTTCCAGGTGGGTGCCATTTGCTTTTTACATCAGAAGCCAAAGAGTCGTCTATTTTTTCACCTTTCCACATGGTATTAAAAGCAATGCCGGCAAGCCCCCATTCACTAAAAGCCCCATGTGAATAGGCATATACATTTTTAGAGGGACCGACTTTATAACTTTTAATAAATTTTTTGGCGTATTCCATGAGATAGTCATCCCCAAGGCTTTCATATCTGGGGTCTTCTTTTAGTTCTTTGAACTTCCTTTCTACAAGCAACTCAACACGCCCCTGAATGGTGCCGACATACTGTGTTGTTTCTTTTAATTCAGGGTAACACTGGAAATGCTTTTCTGCACTTCGGAATATAGCCTCAATTTGCGCCATTTGTTTTGACGTGAAGCCTTTCAGTGAGCAGTTAACGCCCAATTTATCACGGAAAAACTGCTCTGCTTCCGCTATTGTTTTAGGGGTCCATTCCGCAGGTGTATAGCCGTCAATCGCTTGTTTGAGTGCTTCCGCTTTAGGTCCTTTGTAATATGGGTGCTTCGGTGGAAACAGCGCCAGTTCCTTACCCGGATTGAACCGGAAAATCTGCTGTTTTGCCGTTTCGGTACAATTATCACCCCGTTTCATGGATAATTCAGAGTCAGAAAGCGGATATTTCCCTTTTCTGACCTGCACGGCTGTACAGCGACAGTTCCACCCATTCGGCGGCAGGTATTTGCCCCAAAACGGGTCGGACAGCGGCAGGGTCGTACCGTTCAGAATGGCGTGATCCTCACGCACGCGGTCATCTTCGGCCGTTCTGTACTGTAGGTCGTATTTGTCGCCGTCAGCTTCAAACCGGTGCCAGCGTGCAGCCATGAGGGAAGCGCCGACCGCGTGGTTATATTCCGCGTACAGGTAGTTATGATTATACCTGTTGTTAACCTTTACCGCATCCTGGTGGAACGCTTCAAAGGACTTTATGTTTCCTTTCTCATCGAGCAGGGAGAGTCCCACTTCGCGGAGAGAGTGAAACGCCTTGAAGCCGGAGAAAATAAAGGCGTTGTTTTCGAGTGCATATCTGACCGTTTCCGGAACTTCATGCGGAAGCCCTGAACTGATACCCGTTACCAACTGTTTTAATGTTTCACCGATAAGCCGGCGAGCTTCGGGGGTATTCATTTGGGCATTATCGAATCCACCGGCATGATAAACCATGTCGGCAGCGTCAAAAAATGCCGTATCGTCAAATTCTGGGCGTTTGTCGCCTTCCGCAAGTTGCAGGAGGTCTCCGCTATACAAGTCGCCCAAAGCGCGGTTAAACGCAAGATAAGAGCCCCGCAGCCCGGCATCAGGGGCGGGGCTTAGTCGAAAAAACGGTCCGGCTGTGTTTTCGCTTCGCGTGCCCCGGAAATCTGCACACCGTATTTATCCGTGAAATATTCCGGTGGAATTTCGTAATACTCCAGGAGCAGGCGTTCAATTTCGCGCTGTTCAGCAGGTGTGTAACTGGCCGCGTTGTTCCACTGGAAACGCAAACCCTGGACCGGGAAGCCATGGCGCACCATGAGCGGCAACAGTCGCCCGTTAACCACGTTGGCCACCATGGCCGCGTCGCTTTCGGTGACACGCTCAAAAATTTCAAGATGCACCTCCGACTGTGAAAGAGAAGAACCCGAATCAATGGTCATGGTCTGCATCAAAATAGCTTTTGACAATTCCGAGTTACAGCGATCCACACGTTTGTCATATACGTTGTAAGCGTCGCCCCTGCTTGTCTCTTTAATTTCGATGTCGGTTCCTTCCGGGAACAGACCCCAGAAAGCCGTACCCATAGTTTCGAGTGCATTTTCCACCCTTCTGCGTTCTTCTTCGTCAGGACTGGACGTGTGAGCCACACGCATAGGCAAACCGAAAATTTCGCCGAACATATCCCAGAACGCCAGCATATTTTTTTTGCTGATGCAGGACGGGCAGCATTTCAGGAGCAGACCGAGGTCGCGGCCCTTACCAACCGGAATGACCCAGTTTGCAAAGTCCCCCTCCACATAGGAAATACCGCCGCGCCAGTCGTCGCCCGGTGATTTGACCACGACCCCATATTCGGGTACAACGTGTTTGCGGGGCACGAGTTCGACCCCGTCATAACGCATAATGCCGTTTTCATCGTTAACAATATCACCCAGCTGTATAAGCGTGGGACCCCAGAAACGTGAGTCCAGGGCAAGATCCATAAAATCGGAAAACCATTCCTGTTGCAGCAGTTCCGTGGCTTCCGCGTTTTCCTTGCCGTCCTGTCCTACAAGACGGAAGTCCTTTTGCAGCGTTTTCCCTTTGCGCTGGCCGATACAGCCGGACAGGTGAGCGTCCAGCACGGCATCGCCGTAAATGTCATACAGCCGGCTACGGTTCGGGTTTTCGTAGTCGATAGCCATCTGGTGAGCGTTGCGCCAGTCCGCTATATCTTTTTTTGTAAGCGAGTCGGATTGCTGGAGCAGTTGTGCCGTCAGCTTCAAACCTTTTCTGCTGGAAGCTTTCCGAGCCAGGGTCATTATTTCCGATCGTGTGGGGCGGTCGAACCAGTCACGTATATTTGATATTAAATTAGCCATTATTTCTATTTTAAGTTAAGCGTAAATTTCCTTTCGCATCGAGGCGGAGCTTGTCAGGAGCCGACAGCCTTAAACGCGGTGCAACAACGGTAAGGGTGACGGTCTTGTAATACTCCGTGCCGCCGGTGGGTATCACATGCACCCTTGCGGTTCCCGGTTCCCTTGGAACAATGCGCCCGTCCGGTTCAATGTAGGCAGCCGTTCCGTCCGTTTGGTAAATGATGTTTTGCAGGGCAGAATATGGCAGTACCTTAGCCTCGATATAACGTGGCACAGGGTTGCCGATAGTTACGGGTTCCGGTTCTTTTACACGTAAGCCGGAGGGAATGGGACGCGCCACCATTTCCGCACGCTTTGCCACTTCTTCCACTTTCTGGCGTGTTTGTTCCGTCAAAGCCTGCTCCGTTTGTGCACTGACGGCAGCGTTTTGGGCGTTCTGTGTGGCTACTTTGGCCGCTTCGGTGGCTGTGTTTGCTTTACCGGTAGCCGTGGTGCAGTCAGCCACTGCCTTGCTTGATACTGTTTCCAGTTCCTGTGCACTTTTTAATACGTTTTCTGTGGCTTTATTGGCTGCGTCGGTGGCTGTATTGGCACGGCTTGCCGCTTCGTTTGCCGGACGTTGAAGCAGTTCAATTTGAGCCGCTGTAAAATCTGCGTATGTAAACGGATCCCCTTTGTCCCCTTTGATACTGAGTAACTGTTCGGGGGTGAAGTCCTCAAAAGTGAACGGCAGACCACGTGTGTAAGCTGCGAGCGCGTCACATTCTATCACGCCGTCTGTATCGGTGGCAAGGTGCCAAAGGTTCACACTGATTTTTTCCGGATAATAGACATTTTGTAAACCGTCCGGCATAAGGTCGTTAATGAGCTGGAGATGCAGTTCCCTTGTCAAATCACCTTCACAAAGTCCGTGGTTTTTAAAAATAACCAGCAGTGCGTCCCCGTCCGGGGTGCAGTTCTTATATATTCCTTTTGTTCGCGAAGCAGTAAAAGTGTTCCCGTGCTTGGTGCGGTATTCAATTTTGAAATCCACGTCAGGCAAAGCAACAAAGCTGCCATCACCATTGCGGAAGCGTTCGCGCAGGATAAAGTCGCTTTTGTAGTTAATATGTCTGATCTGTTCCATTATGTAAATCTTAAATTTCCGTTAGCATCGAGGCGGAGACCGTCAGAGGCGTAAAGCCTGAGACGTGGCGGAACCACTTCAATGGTCAAAGTGCGGTAAATGCCGGTGTTTCCGGTAGCCACCGCGTAAATGCGTGCCGTTCCTTCTTCCATGGGAACAATTTCCCCGTCCGGTGTCACCCTTGCCGCCGAATTGTCGGCATAAAAGAAAATCGAACCCAGCCCAAAGCGCGGGAACAGTTCCGCCTTGATTTTCGGCAGCATGGTGTTTGTAACCGTGACAGAGCCCGGACACTGTTTAATATCAATACGAATCGGTGCGGCCAGGTTCTGCGAGGACAGCGAAGCCACCAGCGACTCCACCAGGGCGCGGGCAGCTTCCGACTTCTGGAGTTCCGCGGCGGCTTTTGCCACGGCATCATCCACCCCGGCCAAACGGGTGTCGATATCCTGCTGAATTTCCGGGATATTCGTTTCAATGAACAACGCGAGTGCATCGCGCACGTTTCCGCAGTGTTCCACCAGGTCAAAGAACAGCGTCCCCACCTGCTGTGCTGTCACCGTCTTGGCCGCCACCGCGTCGCGAATGGCAACGGCACGGGCCGCGAGTTCGGCCGTATTAAGCTGCGGAACTGGGATAGGTGTAATATTTTTCATTCAGATAAAAATTAAAATTATGCGAAAGTATCGTCAAACGGATTTTGGAAAATACGCGTGATCTGAATCTGCGTATTTTCTTTCGGTGGCCGTCCTGCCATAATATCTGCCAGAGCATCCTCCAGCGGGTCAATGAGCATTTGTCCGGAACGGTGAGGTCTGACGACGACAGAACCGGTAACTTTGCCCGGAGACGTGGCGGACATAAGGTAATTAAAATCCAAGCGCCCTATATCGGTTGCCGGTGCAAGTTTGCGCACCCTGTAGGTTTCGCGAATGGTGGGGGCCACTATGTCATCGGCTTCATACTCCAGCACCTGGCCGTCCGTCAGGGTGTCGGTCAGTGATAAGCCGTTACGCTTTATCAGGGAGAACACCCCCTCGGCAGAGCCAAGGGCGATAATGGCAATATCTATGAGCGACTGGCGGTCTTTTACTGTTATTTCCATAGCTATGAAATTGTAATTATGCCGTTATCGGCAACTGTTATGTTTGCGACATCGAGGCCGACGGCGCGTAGCATCTTTTTCGTATTTCCCGGCCAAAAATTGTCGCGGTTTGCTGCAAGCATTCCGGGAGCGTCTGCCCCCAGCAGTGGCATTTCCTTGAAATCCCCCGGCATGGCGCGGAGGACCGTTTCGGCAATGAAGCCGGAAGCCTCTGCGACGACGGCAGCGCGGTGATGAACGAGCAGGTCCGCCGTTTCCGTGTTGATTTGAAGTCCTGTAATATTCATTGCTTAATCTTTGTATTTTCGTAATCTGACTTTTTAAACGGCTTGGCCGTTTGGGCTTTGCTTGTTGTCGGGCTTATGGTGCCAGCCGGCCCGGTTCCAACCGTAGCAGTTGTAATGTGCGTATGGTTGTTATAGGCATTTATAAGGCTGTTAACCGTATCTTTCAACTCATTCAGTTTGTCGGTGAGTTTCTGGATAATTACCAGTCCGTCCAATTCGCCCCCATTGAAAATAATATCTTCTTTGTTTATGTCTGCGGACATTTTGGCCGTTTTTACCCTTACCCCTTCCGCGTCGATAGCGGCGGTCGTTTCCCCAATCACCATTTCGGCCGACTCTATTTTGTCGGTGGCCAGCATCAGCCCGGCGGCACCGTCAGCCATAAAACCGACCACGACAAACGCCCCTTTTTCCGGATAAATGACCAGTCCGAAATCAGAGCCCTGGTTCGCCTGTAGGTTCACGCCAAGCAGTGGCGCACCTTCATTAACCGGGGTGCAGTCAATGGTACGGGCTTTTTTATCCACAGCGTCCACAGTGCAGACCAGGGCAACGGTTTCACCGTCCTGCTGTGCCAATTTCCTTATCGTGTCTTTGATATTGTCCATTACGTTAGAATTTAGCCGATACGCAGTCCGAGGGTAATTTCCTGCCTGTAGCCGGTATCGCCGTATTTAATTACATTCTTTTTCACCTGGTACACGCCCATCTTTGTGCCGTCAATGATAATGCCGACAGCATCCAGACAGTCGACCAGCGTATGCCCGAACGTGGTAAACGAGCCGGAAAGCCCGTCCCTTTTGAGGCGTTTTATTTCCTGCTGTGCCCATGCTTTCAGTTCGCTTTCCGTCTTGTTGTATGTGTGCAGCGTGCGTTGTTCTCCGTCCGCGTCCCCTGCTTCGACCTTTATTTTCTTGTTGTCCGGCATGAGGCTGACAGCTTTAACGCGCAAGCGCATATTTTCAGCTTTCTGCTGTTTCAGATTTTGGTCGGAAATGATGTTAAACCCGGTTTTGAAAACCTGTGAGGGCTTGTTGTCGCGTTCAAACAATACACCGCAGTACAGAACCGGTTCCCCTTCCTCATAGCGGAAAAATGAGCGTATGCCCTGCTGGGAAAGTTTGCCAAGCAGGGCGGCCACAGTGTCAGCCGTTACACGGTAAGCCCCGAGCGACTGTTCCCCCATGACATTGAGCCTGTAAGAAATGCCCTGGTCCTTGAGCAGTTTTTCAAGCGTTACAGAACGGTAAGCCATTTTCTTTGCCGGCATCTGTTTCAGGTTGAACATATCATCCTCGCAGGTTATGACTACCGGGGTTTTGAAGCCCACATCACGGACAAACCCGGAAAAAGCCGTTTGCAGGTTATCATCGTAGCCCAGTGATATGGTTACTTTGTCGCCGCGCTTGACCGGTATCTTTTCCGAACCGTCCCACTTTAATTTTTTGGGCAAAGTGATTTTTGCTTCGGTCGTCAGTTTGTCCGTGTCCCGCACAATTTCCACAGCCGTAACGCATTCAACAGACCACGTACGGTCGCTTTGAATCTCTATTTTTGCGGATAGTCTGAACATTGTTTAAACAGCGTTTAAATGGTTTTTAATAATCGTATCGGTTCGGTTTCATGCAGCCTGTGCGTATCGGGTTGTGCGTGTCTGTTTCCCCGTCCTCACTGACATAGACAGGCAGGTCGGGCGAAGCTTTGGAAGCCTGTACATCGCGCAGCCATTTAATGGAGTCGTTGTACAGGCATTCCCGGCGTTCATGGCCCATATTTTGCGGCAGTCGGTGCACCATCAGCCATAGGGAAATATTAACGGCACACTGCACGACCATCGGGTTGCGGCAGTTTCCGGAAGCGGCAAACACGCGGTCCATGTCGTAGCGTGCACGCAGATAAGAGGAAATTTCCTCCAGTGCGGCAGCTTCGGCGGCCATGCGTGTAGCCTGGTCCTCTGTTATCTGCTCAAATTCGTAAGTATCGCAGACAGAGCGGTAATCTTCAACAGTCAAAAACATAGGCATATTATTTAGAGGGGTTCGCTTCAAAAATGGCTATCTTTCTGGCCGTTTCGGCAGTGAAGCCACGTGCAAAACGGTGTTTTCTGATCAGCGTTTTAATGGCTTGCATAGATACACATACAGGGCGCCCGTTATGTACGAGCACCAGGTATTTTTTACCGTACAGGTTGGCATTTCGTTTGGCTTGTCTGATAGCCTTCTTTTTGCGCCAGTCGAAAACACAGACGCGTAAATAGTCCATAATTACCATGATACATTTTTTGCATTTGTCCTCCTGCCGAAAGAGGGGTTAAACGATTTAGTGCGTGTGTCGCGCTGTAGCATCCAGATAGCGCCCTCGTCGGCATCGGGGGCATCATCGTGGCCGCGCATTCCTTTTTCAAATGAAAGTGTCTGTTCAATACCTGTCAGCATGTCCGGGTCGTCGCGTTGTGTCTCATCATATACCACGAAGCCACGCTCCCAAAGGGGGCTGATAGCTTCAATACGCTGGAATTTATCAGGCTTTTTACGTTTGTCTCCTGTAATGGGCAGCTGATAGCCGCGGAGTTCCCCTTCACGTCGGAACTCGTCCAAAATGGTGTCCTGCATGAAGTTCGCCTCCATGTACCAGCGTGGGGAAATGCCTTGCTCCCTGCACCATTCGTACAGGTCATAACACCAGCGCACCATTTCGGCAACGGAAGCCTGCCGGACAAAGGCGCGGAGGTGGTAAAGTGTCGTTCCTGCCTTACCCCACAGTTTTGCCGCCTTGAAGTCGTTTTTGGTCGAGCCTTTGAATGAGGGGTCTATGTACAGAATAATTTCCGAGAATTTGTTCCATGTCGGGCGTTTGCCCCAGCGGATCCACTCATTTTTGAACACGGCACCCTCTATTATCGGGTTGTTCATGTATTCCTTCTGAAAAGCCCTGTAACCGACAACCATTTCAATGTCGCGCACTTCCCCCTGCGTCCATTTGGAAGCCCATGAAATATTACCCTTGTTGTCGTAGATGTTCACGCGGGTAACATGTACCGACTTGATGTCGCACCACTTGGCCAGTACCGAATTTTTGGCAATGAGGTTGCCCACCATGATGAAACGACCGCGCCCGCCGTCAAGCGTTCCGAACAGGGCCGAGCGTAACCAGTCAAACAATTTGTTGACACGTGCCGGACTTTCCACCAGTTCGTCATCGTCGAGGTCGTCAATAATGACGTAGTCCGGACGGTGCGAGCGATAGCGCAGACCACGCGGTGACTGTCCGCGCCCACGGGCAAAAAACGCCACTTCCGAGCGTGTCACAAATTCGCCCTCTTCCCAGGATCCTACGTTATACTGTTCACCAAAGTCGTGTATGTACCGCTGGTTATACTGTAATTCGGCCTGAATGTCCCCGAGCAGGGTTTTGGCGTTCTCCTCAGATTTGCCAACCAGTACCATGACGTTAATTTCCCTTCGTTCCTGAATCATCAGCCACATGGGGACAAATACGTCCATGTTGGTGGATTTTGCAGCCCCGCGGTGCCATTGGAAAGCCGCTTTAAGGTTTCTGTTTTTTAGAATTTTGTTAGCGGCTGCAATATGGAACGGGGCGCAAGGCGTTGATTTGCCGGTTTCCGGGTTTACGGTCCAGTGCGGGAAGTAGTAGTCCACAAAAGCGGCATAGTCTGCGCGTAAATGCCTGATACGTGCCAGACGCTGCGCTTCCGTTTCGTTGATATTAACGGCCGTTGCAGCCTGTACCGTTTCACAGTGCTGTTTCCACTTTTCTTGAGCCTTAAGTAATTCCGCTTTTGTTGTCATAGATTAAAAACCTTTTTGGAGCTGTTCGGAAATGAACAGGTCATGATATTTGTTTATTGTCTGTATCAGTTCGGGGGTTACATTCGGGTCGAAGCTCATACGATATTGCAGCCATTTGCTGAAAGCCATAAAGACCTCTATAATATCTACTACGGACGTTTTCTTATCCAGTCTTTCAATGGTAGCGGCAAACTTCACCAGTTTATCCGCTGCTGCCGCCGTCTTTTCCGGGCTTGGCTCGTTTACAAGGTCCTCGACCAATACATCTATACTTTTCAAAATTTTGTTTACAAGTTCCGGCCGTGTAATGTTAGCCGCAGAGCGTGCCGCCTGCCAGTCTCCGTCATTTACCCATTTTGTAATCGTCTGTGCAGATACGCCCACCTTTTCGGCTATGACCTTTTGCGGTTCCCCTTGCATGAAGAGGAGGCGTGCGTGCTCACGCATTTTTTCCAGTTCCTTTTTAGTTGCCATTCATGTTTAAAGATGATTTATAACGATTAGCGCACCCACTGCGGGCGCGCTTTCATGCTGCAAAATTGGCCTAAAATCAGGGTATCATAAAAAAGAGTGTAAAGAGTTCACACCCTTTTTTGCCATGGGTTAAAGTAGTTGCAATTTTGCAGCATTGAACGACATCGCGGAGTAGAGCAGAGGTAGCTCGTTGGGCTCATTCCCCAAAGGTCGCGGGTTCGAATCCCGCCTCCGCAACAACAATCAGGTAAGGTAATAAAGATTGATTAACAAGCCGGTGCCCCGAGCGCATACCACCCTCCATCACCATTGCGGCGTTACGCGGGCCGCCGGCTTTATTTTTTTGACGAATGAAAGAAGTAATAATATCCACTGAAGCCGTAAACTCATACGGCACGCGCATACTGACCGACGGTATAGACCTGGAGCAGTTCAAGCGCAACCCTATACTGCTGTGGATGCACCGCAGGAACTACCAGGGAACAGCAGGTCCCATCGGCAGAATCGAGAACCTGCGCCGCGACGGTGCCAAACTGATAGGCACCCCGGTATTTGACCAGAACGACCCTTTTGCCAAGCAGGTAGAGAGTAAATGGGAAAACGGTTTCTTGCGCATGGCTTCCGCAGGTCTTGAACCTCTGGAAGTAAGCGACGACCCCGCCCTGGTATTGGACGGCCAGACCCGTGCCACTGTAACCCGCAGCCGTCTGGTTGAAGTCAGTATCGTTGATATGGGCAGTAATGATGAAGCCTTGCAGTTGTACGCTTCCGGCCAACTGCTGACCCTTTCAGCCGGAGAAGAACACCCGAACCTCCCCATGCTCAAACTTGAAAAGAACGACCCCGCCCCCGGCGAGGAACAAAACAATAAATCAATAAAACAAAACCAAATGAACAAGGAATTTTTAATCCTGCTCGGTCTGCCTGAGACAGCGACCGAGGATCAGGCGCTGGCAAGTCTGCGTCTGCTCAAAGAGAGAGCCGACCAGGCAGAAACCATCCAGCTGGCGGCGGTTACGTCAGCCGTGGACGCAGCCATCGCCGAAAGGCGTATTTTGGCAGAGAACCGCGACCACTTTATCACCCTGGGCAAGTCAGCCGGGTTGCAGAACCTGACCGACACGCTTAAGCTTATGGCACCGCAGCAGAAGCCTACGGAAGTAATCAACCTTAAACGAGAAAGTGCACCGGGTGGCGCAGCACCGGCCAAGGAGTACACCAAACTCAGCGAGGTGCCCGAAAATGAGCTGCTGACCCTAAGAAAAGACGATCCGACCAAATATGCCCAGCTGTATAAGGCTGAATATGGCATCGAATGTCCGGTATTGAAAGACTGATACCAATTAACAACCAACAATTAAACAACAATGAACGCAAAAAGCAATTTTTTGAAGAAAACATTATTTGCCGTGCTGACCATGGTTTGCGCGGTAGCATTTAACAGTACGGCCGGTGCTGCATGTGCGGCAGTCGTCGGAGTTCCTGTAGGAGCCGGAGCGGTAGCCGGTAATGTCGTGGCCATGTTGGCCGGACAGTTCGCCCCTTCCGGTGCATTACGTGCCGGGGTGCTTACAGAAGTGTGGACCGGTGAGATGATCAAGGCGTTTCGTACCGCGCCCGAAGCGTTGGGCTGGATGCAGCGTATCCGCAGTTATAACCAGTATGTAGAAAATGACGTTATCCACTTTACGGAAATCGGCGGTGACCCTACAGTTTTGGTCAATAACAAAACCTACCCGCTAAATATTGAAGCCCTTGAAGATGCAGACAAACCCATTTCATTGGATAAGTTCGATACGACCGCAACCCCTGTGACCGATGATGAGCTGCACGCTTGCAGCTATGATAAAATGGCCAGCGTGCAGGAACGCCACCGCGACGCATTGCGTGAGAAAATCGCAGAAAAGGCAATCCATGCCCTTGCCCCTGACGAAAAGGGGACCGATATTCCTGTAATCAAGACCACCGGTGCAAGTGACGGAACCCGCAAGAAAATGACGTTTAACGACCTTCTGGCAATGAAGCGCGAATTTGACAAAATGCGTATTCCCGGCAAGGATCGTATTTTGGTCCTTTGTTCCGACCACGTTAATGACTTGCTGGAGACCGAGCAGAAGTTCAAGGAGCAATACAACATTAACCAGACCGACGGCAAAATCTGCCGCCTGTACGGTTTTGACATCTACGAATATGACGGCACGCCATACTACACCATGAGCACCGGCAAGAAAAAGGCCTGGGGTGCAGTAGCAGGAGTTGGCGACGCCCGCGCTTCGGTTGCCTTCTATGCCGGCAGAACGATGAAAGCCTACGGCTCAACGAAATTCTATCACAGTGAGGCGCAGAAAGACCCTCTCTATCACCGCAATTTGGTGAACTTCCGCCAGTGGGGTATCTGTCTGCCATTAACCAAAACCAAAGTAAGCGGCGCGATTGTAAGCGCACCGCACGCCTAATAATGTGAAGTTATGGGAAAGCAGAAATTAAAGTATCTGGTTATCCACTGCACAGCCACCCCGGAGGGCAGGGATGTGAGCGCCGCCGACATACGGCGAATGCACACCTTCCCCAAGCCCCAGGGGCGCGGTTGGCGTCAGGTCGGATATACAGACCTTTTCAGACTGGACGGGACCCGGGAACGCCTTGTTAAGAATAATGAGGATGCCTACGTGGACGGCTGGGAAGTCACCAACGGGGCGGCAGGCTTCAACAGTGTAAGCCGACATATAGTCTATGCCGGTGGTGTAGCCAAAGACGGCAAGACCCCGCAAGACACCCGCACACCTGCTCAACGCAGTGCCATGGCGGAATATGTGCAGGACTTCCACAGGCGCCACCCCGATGTTAAAATCATAGGACACCGAGATTTGAGCCCCGACCGGAACGGAAACGGAAAAGTGGAACCAAAAGAATGGACGAAAGCCTGCCCGAGCTTTGAAGTATCGGAGTGGCTGGAATCCATAGGTATTAAACAGTAAAAACGTGAATGAGCGGCGAAATAGTAACTATCATTGTATCGGCGCTTGTCGCGGCGGTATCAGGCCCTATAGGGTCGTGGTTAGGCCGGAGGGTCGAGCGTGCGAAATATGAGGCCGAGGTTGGCAAGATCCGCGCTGAACTTAACGACAAAATAGCAGAAGTAAAAAGCCATGAACTTGAAAACGTGCGCCAGGCTTCGGACATCCTGATGCAGTCGATAGTACCGCCGCTGCAAGACGAAATAAACAAATTAAGAAATGACGTACAAAGGCTTAATGCTGCATTGGAGCGCGTTTGGGGCTGTCCTCATGTTGACCGTTGCCCTGTCAAATACGAGTTGCTCCTCTTACCGTCAGGTGGAACAAACCACCCGGGAAGAAAAGCAGACCGAGACGGAGACTACCCGAGAGGAAGTGAAGCAGGAGCAGCAGGAACAGACAAAGGCGCGTGAGGAAACCGACGAGAGCGTGACGGTGACGGAAATAGAAATTTATGATACCGACCGGGAACCGGACCCCACCACCGGCGCCCTTCCCGTAAAGGCACGCATCAAGCAGCGCACCGACCGCACCGGAACCGCCCGGGAAGTGGAGGAACTGCGCAAGCAGGAGACCACCGATTTGACCGAGAAACAGGTGTATAGCGGCGGGGAACTGTCCGAGGCGGTTGTAGTGGCCGAGAAGCCGGCAAGCCTTTGGGAACGCATGAAAAAAGGCGTTATGTGGGGTGCTGCTTTAACCGTATTGGCGGCAGCCTTATGGATATTTTTCAAACTTAAAAAACGATAGCAGTATGGCAAACGAAGAAGTAAAGAATCCCCAGGAAGTACCGGAAGAGGCGGTACAGGATAAAACAGACGAATCAATGGAGCAGGAAGCCAAGCCCAAAGAAAAGGCCAAGGAGGGCGCAAAGCCGAAAAGCCAGAAAGCGTCCAAGGCAGAAGCCCCATCAATGCTCAAGGCGGTAGGGATTGAAGCGTGCAAGCGTCACAGTCTGCCCGTTGTGTGGGTGACTGACGACGGCCAGTGCTTCCCGGAACAGGGAGACGCCAAAGCCCATGCCGTCAATTTGAAGAACAAAGGAATCATTAAAGTAACGGCAGAATGAGCACTAAACTAACAATCAACAGAACCAACGGCAATGTCCCCAAGACTTTGCCGGGCGAGGACCATATCAGTGGTTTTGTCGCTTACCTTCCAGAGGCCGAACTTCCGGAGAGCTTCAAGACCGAGCATGTGCAGGCCCTTTCCACGATAGACGCAGCCGAGGCGGCAGGAATAACAGCCGACTCCACCAGCTGGGCGGTCAAAGTGTTGCATTACCACCTCAGCGAGATTTACCGCGTGAATCCGGCTGTAAGCCTTTATGTGGGGCTTTTCGCCAAGCCTACCATCAGCGACAATTATACATTTGCCGAACTTAAGACTGTACAGAATTTTGCAGGTGGCCGAATCAGGCAGATAGCCGTGTGGTGTGGCGACCGTAACATGAGTGCCGACGACATTGTGACCTTACAGGGCATAGGTGACGCACTGGCAGCCGAGGCGGCCGAATTGTCTATCCTCTACGCCCCAAAAGTTACGAATATAAAGCAAATTACCAAGGAAGCGGCCGGCACAGGCAAAAGCCGTGTAAGCGTGGTAATATGCCAGGCAGGCAGCGGAACCGGTGCCACCCTCTACAAGGACAAGGCCAACTCCGCCAAGAGCAGCGTCAGCGGCTTGGGTACGGTTTTGGGGCTTCTGAGCCGTGCCAAGGTTCACCAATGCATCGCCTGGGTCCGTGAGTTCCCGACAGGTATAACCCTGCCGGCATTCGGGGACGGCACCCTTTACAGGGATATGGACAAAGCACTCATCGAGCAGCTGGACACTGCCCGTTACCTTTTCTTTGTGACGCAGCCCGGACAGACCGGCAGCTACATGAATGACAGCCACACCATGGACGAAGCCACCAGCGACTACGCGGCCATCGAAAGCGTGCGTACCATGGATAAAGCCGTTCGCGGAATCCGCAAATACATAGTTCCGGAACTTGGCGGCAACGTCTATGTAGATGCAGAAAGCGGCAAACTGGCCAGCTACAGCGTCGAGAACCTTATCACGGTGGCGAATCTTGCCCTCGAGGAAATGGAACGTGCCGGCGAGCTGAGCGGCTACAAGGCAGACATCGATCCCGACCAGGACGTGGCAAGCACCGGCACCCTTGATATTGTCATCAAGAATGTGGCCAGCCCGGTAATCCGCCATATAAACATTAAAATCGGCTTTGCAAAAAGCGTTTAAGCAACCTAAAAAACAAGAGTAATGGCAAGTGTTATAAATAACGGTATTCCTTTGGTCAACGGCATGTTGTGCGCCTGGGCTGATGTGGTTATCCTTATCGGCGGCGTGCCTGTTACGGGCATTGTGGGCGTAGAATATGGCGACGAGCAGGAAGTTGTAAACAAGTACGGTGCAGGCCGTCACCCGGTCGGGCGTGCAAAAGGCAGAATTATCCCTACCGGCAAACTGATACTTTACCAGGAAGAAGTGCAGGCATTGCAGGCCCAAGCCCCCAACGGGCGACTGCAAGACCTTCCCCCTTTCGATGTTATTGTGCAGTACCTGCCCGACAGCGGCCTGATAGTTACCGACAAAATCCGTAACTGCCAGTTTTCGGGGAACTCCAGAAAATGGAAAGAGGGTGACACCGGGCAGGAAGTCGAACTTCCGCTCGTGCCCTCACATATAGACTGGGGCGGTCCAAAGGTATAATATAAATATAATAACCGGCAGCCGTCAGGTGCAAATCCCTGACGGCTACCGGCAGTCAATAAAAAACAATTAAATACCCTTTAAACGATATGAAAGAAGTAACGAAAGAAGCAAGAACCTTTGACGGCGGTATCACTCCCGAGCAGGTGGAAGCAATGAAATCCAAGCACCGTAAAGTCTTCCGTGTGGATATTGTGGACGGTGAGGATACCCATGTGGGCTATTTCAAACGCCCGGATTTTGCCACAATCAAGGCAATAACAAAAATATCAAAGACAGATGAAGTGGAAGCCGGAAAGGTGCTGTTTGATAATTGCTGGTTGGGCGGCAGTGCGGAGCTTCGCGATGATGCAGTCCTTTTTATGGCTGTTCAGGTCCAGCTCGGCAAGTTGGTAAACGGCTGCATGGGTTCCCTAAAAAACTTGTAGAGGCGCACGCTTTGGCCGACGTAGATACGGAGGACACGTTCGCCAAGGGGTGCGCCCTTATACGGGCAAACCTTCATGTAAACAGTGATGATATAAAGACGGAGGAAGAATGGGCAGCGCTTTATAATCAAGCCCTATGGCTGGAGCGCTGGCGTAATAGAAACCATGCTGAAATGATAGCGTCTTTGTTTGGTGAGGGCACGCATTAAGAACGCCAGAAAACCCACCAAGGGAGCGGAGCACCTTTACCGTCTTTGGACAAGCCGAAACGGATAAGGTCTATCATATAAAGCAATATTCCCAATATCCCAAATATCAAGACCCCGTAACCAATTATTTTGAGTAAAAAACCAATCATATTGTATCAGTATTAACACGTTACAAATATAATAAATATAATCGATATGGCGAGTGTATTTGACTATATTTTTAATATTGGCGGCAATTATACCGCTACAATAAACGGAATGAGCACTGCAACCGGCGACTTTACCGCAAAGGTTGACGGTGCGCAGAATGCCGTAGGCAAAATTACTACAGTGCTTGCCGGTATTGATTTGGTCAAAAACGCCATTGAGGGGCTGAACCAGGCGACAGAGACATTAAGCGGGTCAGGTATTAGACTTGACAGCCAGATGCACGACCTTAGTGCGGTTGCCGGTGTTACCGGTGAAACCCTGAAACAGATCGAGGGTTTTGCCCGTGACAGTGCCAAGGCGTTCGGTACGGACGCAAGTGTAGCGGTAGAGGGGTACAAGCTTCTTTTATCACAGTTGAGCCCCGAATTGGGTAAATACCCCGATGTGCTGCGAGCTATGGGAGACTGCATACAGACCACCAGCAAACTAATGGGCGGAGACGGCGTGGCAGCCGCTCAGGTACTGACCACAGCCATGAACCAGTACGGTGTCAGTCTGGAGGACCCGACCCAGGCAAGTGAAGAAATGGCGCGTATGATGAATGTTATGGCAGCGGCAGGCCAGGCGGGATCGGCAGAACTTCCGGCCATATCGGCCGCTTTGCAGCAGTGCGGTATGGCCGCGAAAGCCGCCAACGTCAGTTTTGAGGAAACCAACGCCGCAATCCAGGTACTTGACAAAGCAGGCAAGAAAGCGAGCGAGGGCGGCGTTGCCCTTCGTAATGTGCTGGGGCAACTCAGCAAAGGCCGTTTCATAGAGAAGCAGGCCGCCGAGGAACTGCAAAAGGCGGGCATTGACGTGGTGGCATTGGGTGACACTTCCAAGACATTGAAAGAAAGACTCGAAATGCTGAAACCAATGCTTAACGACAGCGCCCTTTTATCCAAGTTCTTTGGGGTGGAGAACGCCAACGCTGCTCTTGCCCTGATACAAGGAACGGAAGCACTGTCCGGCTTTACGGAAGCAGTTACGGGCACCAACAGCGCAACAGACCAGGCGGCAATAGTCATGCAAAGTTACGCAGAGCGACAGGCGGCATTTAATCAGAAAATAGAGGATTTTAAAATATCAGTATTCCAGTTGACAGGGGATTTGACCTTTTGTGCCGGTGTGCTTTATAATATCGCTATGCCGTTGGCGCAACTTATGCCGCTTATTTTGGGTGTTGGTAAAGCGATGTTGTGGGTAAAGGGGCTTAATTGGGCAGGCATGTGGACTCGAATAAAAGGGGCTGTTTATGTTGCCCGTTTGCAAATGGCATTTATGAACCGCGAACTAATTACGGGACAGTTTGCTTCTAATGGTTTTCTGATAAACATTACACGAGCCACCCTTGCCGTTTTGCGCTTTGCCACCGTTGGCCTTTTCAATGCCCTTAAGGGATTGGGGGCACTGGTGTTGTCTTTTGTAACCGGGGGTACGGCTTCCGCCACTTTCTCCACCATAGCCTCAACTTCCTTTGGTGTCTTTTCCACAGCGGCGACCACAGCCTGCCGGGCCGTATCGGTAGCCATAAGCAGCATACCGATAGTTGGCTGGATAGCGGCGGCCATATCCGCCCTTATAGCCGTAGGCGTTTACTTCTGGAATACATCAGCCAAATTCAGGGCCGTGCTCAAAGGAACATGGGCGGCTTTCAAAGCCTGTTTTTCCGGCATTGGTGAACTTGCCAAACAAACCTTTGGGGCTATTGGTGATCTGATTAAAGCCGCATTCAATCTGGATGCTTCCGGAATATCGGCAGCATTGAACAAGTTAAAGGCCGGTTATGCCGACTATGGCAAACAAGTTGGCCAGGCATTTAATAAGGCATACGATGCAGAAATGGCGGAGTCCGCCAAGAAACAGGCGGCTGATAAGGGAAAGAAACAAACGGCCAACGGAACCGCCGCTACAGCCCCCACGGTTGAAGTGCCCACAACGGATCCAACCGGTGGAGGTTTGGCAAATGCCGGTCTGGGCAGCGGAAGCGGCGGGGATAGCGGAACCGGAACCGGTAAAATCCGCAACGTAACCATCAATATAGAAAAATTGGTTGAGCGTATCGAACTGCATACGTCCACCCTTACGGAAAGCACTGAGCGAATCCGCGAGCAAGTGGCCGAGGCACTTATGGGCGCGCTCAACGACACCCAATTAGCGACAGAATGAAACTACCTGTAAGCATATCATTTATGGCCCTTGGAGCGGCACAGTTCGCCGCCAAGTCGCTTGTACGGTTCAAGCCCGGGCGAACAGGTGAAGCCCCAAGCTGGGAGGGTCGCGGTGCAGACATTACCACCCATGAGATAGGCGCACCCATAACCGACCGCTCATATTGGGAGGGTCGTTATGCCCTTTGCACGCTGACCCTTCGGCGTGAGGACGGGGCGGAACTTGAAATCACGGACGCGGTGTCGGCAGTCAGCCGCGAACGCCGAATCGTGAGCACAGGGCTTGTCGGGCGTGACGGCACGGTGAAAGAATACATAAACGCCGGAGACTGGGCGGTCAATATCGTGGTAGGCGTACAGGCCTTGCGCGGCGGTGTAATCACCGACGACTACCCGGATGAAGAAATGCGCCGTCTCTGTGAGTTCCTGGAAGAAAAGAAACCGTTGGAAGTTTACAGCGCCTTCCTGGATATATTCGACATTACGAAAATCGTAATCAAAAGTTATTCAGCGACACAGGCGACAGAATCGAACTATCAGGCTGTAAGCATCAGCGCGGTAAGCGATGAAGATTATGAAATATACAGCAACGAATATTAAACACCCATTAAACAGTAATTAAAATGGCATTTACAGAAGAACAGGAGGCCAAGCTGACAAAGTTGTTGGCAGCCTTTGAAAATGGAAAGCGAATCAATGAACTGGACCCGGCAGTCGGTGAGTTCAGCGCCATGCAGATAGAAGTCATGGACGAAACGGGAGAAACCCACCGCATGGAGCTTGAGCGCGCCGTGTCGGAAGCGGGCAACCCGATAGCCGGCCGCTGGTGGAACAGCACCAACGCCACGACAAAAGCCGCCGGCTGGTTCGGTTCCCTGGAAGCATTAAAGAAACTGCCCGAAACCCTGGGTCTTGGGCGTTACCTGGTAGCGGACGACCGCACCATGCGCAAACTCGATCCGAAAGACTCCACACGTTTTGAGGATGGCAGCCCGGCGGCACTTGATGGGACTATGGGGCAGTGCATGTGGTGCTGGTCCCGTCCGTGGTATTTTACGCGTTGGAGCGACGGCGAAGGTGACAAATGGGCCATTACGTTGAAACCGATACCCGGGAAGAAAAGTTACCGTATTCCTGTGGGCGGTGTTTCCTGGCTTGATGCCGCCGTAATGGACCGCACCGAGCAGAAACTTTGCTCCGTAATCAGTGACGACGAACGCTACCGCGGTGGAAACGGTTCGGCCCGTCCCGATACCGACTCCAAAAAACCGGCGGCGAACACACCCCAGGCAAGTATGCTGGGTATGCCTGCCACTGCAATAAGTACAACGAATTTTGGCACCTATGCCCGCAAACGTGGCGAGGGTTGGGAGGCAAACTGGTTTGTAGCCCGTGCTGCCGTTGAAATCCTTATAACGGTAATTATGGGCGACCGTAACATTCAGGCTGCATACAACCCTGAACGCGATGCCGACGGGCTGATGCAGGGCGGATTCGGTTCAGGTGTTACGACCATGGGCTGGCAGGAGTGGTCAGATTATAACGGATGTTACCCTCTTGTACCTACCAATGTAGGGCTTGAAATGGGCGACGGTACAGGACTGGTGTCTTACTCATTGCCTGCCAGTGAGGGCGGCGACCAGGGCACCCCTTACAAAACCTTCCAGGTACCTGTATTTTTCGGATTGGTTCATGCCGGTTACGGCCATTTGTGGCGTTGGGTACGCGGTTTGACCATAAACCAGGAAGCCGGTGTCAAAACCGAGGTATATGTGGCCAAAAGCATGACCGCGGCATTTAACCCCAACAGTATTGAAGGACTTAAGAAAGTGGCAGAATGCCCTCAGGCGGAAGGGTATATAAAGCGCGTAAGTTATGAGGGATTATGTGGAATGCCTACCGAAGTGGGCGGTAGCCCTACAACCTGTTTCCCTGACTATTTCTATACAAATGGTAAGACCCAGACAGGCCATCGTGTCCGCGCGGCTGGCGGTAACGCTTACAATGGTGCGTTTGCGGGCACGTTCTACTCGCTTGCGTACTATACGGCTTCGCATGCGCTTGCGCTCTACTCGTCGCTCCTCTGCTTTTTTGCGGAAGACCCGGTAATTGAATAAAACGAAAACGGGGCGAAGCCCAAAACGAAAAACGACCGGGAAATCCGGCATGAGTTCTTTGAAATTTTGAATACCAAGTAGGCCCGTTCGGCGGAGGTGCGGAGCAATCCAAACCCCGCCGTAAGGCGGGCAAAAATTTTAGATGAAAAAGGGAAAAATGTTACAGAATGTTGCAGAAAAGCGTTAATTTTGCAGGGTCAATAATGGGATAACACCCTTGACCGGTTGCAGTCCTTGCAGTGGTGAGCCTTCGTGTCCGCGCGGCTGGCGGTAACGCTAACAATGGTGCGAATGCAGGCACGTTCTACTCGAATGCGAACTATACGGCTACGAATGCGAATGCGAACTACTCGTCGCTCCTATACTTTGCGCGATATATAAAACAAAATGCGATATGGGCTGGACCGTGCCACTTGGCAAAAGATAACAAGAATGCAGAGGGTGCCGGTAGGTCCGTAAGGTTTCGACAGTTCCCGAAGCGTGCAGAGCAGACCCAAACAGACCCACAGACCCGATGAAGCGTTACGGCTATTTGTTCGACCGCATTTGTTCGATAGACAATTTGCGGGCAGCCGCCCATAATGCGGCACATGGTAAGAGAAAGCGTGATGAGGTGCAAAAATTCTTTGCAGACCTGGAAAACAACCTGCAAGGAATTTACACCGAATTACGGGCACATACTTACCGGACATCCCCTTATGAAGTTTTTATAAAGTACGAGCCCAAGCGGCGTGAAATCTACAAGCTGCCATTTAAAGACCGAGTGGTTCAGTGGGCCATAATGCAGGTGCTTGAGCCAGTATGGACCCCACAGTTCACGGCAGACACACATGCCTGTATCCGTGGACGTGGCATACACTCGTTACATAAGCGGCTGCATGAGGATTTGGCGGCAGACCCGGAGGGTACGCGCTACTGTCTGAAACTTGATGTAAAGAAATTCTATCCGAGCATTAGCCACGAAATCCTTAAATCAGTTTTGCGCCGTAAAATCAAAGACCCCGATGTTCTTTGGTTGCTTGACGGCATTATCGACAGTGCGCCGGGTGTACCAATCGGCAATTACATTTCCCAATACTTCGCTAATCTTTATTTGTCGGAACTCGACCACCGAATCAAGGAGGTGGCCGGGGTGCGGTATTATTACCGTTATGCCGATGATATTGTCGTACTTGCCGGAGAAAAACCGGTTTTGCATGGTGTGTTGATTTTCATAAATGACTACCTGCAAACGGAGCGGAGTTTGTCGATAAAAAGCAATTACCAGATTTTCCCGGTAGAAAGCCGGGGAATTGATTTTGTCGGCTATGTCTCTTACCATACCCACAGCCTTGCACGTAAGCGAAATAAAAAAGGCCTGTGCAGGGAAGTGGCGAAGCTGCGAAAAAAAGGAGTTCCCGAGGCTGATATCATGCTTCGGACCGCTTCGCGTGTCGGCTTCATGTATCATTGTAACAGTAAACATCTATTAAAAATACTTGGTATGAAAAAATTCAGCGAACTTGTGCCGGCAAAGTCCGGCAACCTGACCGGTACAAAGTACCACATTGATGCAATTCTGAACCGTGAAATCCACCTGACCGGCTACACGGTAGCCCCGTCAAAGCACAATTCGGAACCGTGCCTCACCCTTCAATATGAAATTGAGGAAGCATTAACCGAAATCATGCAGGACGGTACCAGCCGCCCCGTTATTGACGATGAGGGCAACACGGTAAAAAGTTGGGTGCAGCATATCACTTTCACAGGCAGCCAGGCATTGATCCGCCAGCTGGATGGTGTGGAGATAACAGAACCGCTCAGGGCTAAAATAATAAAACAACCAATCGAACGGAATCGGTGCTTTTATAAAATCGTCGATCCGGACGATTAAAAAGCAAAAAGATAATGAACAAAGCAACCTACACAGACAGAAAGACGTTTGTAAAGTATGACGACAGCCATGTGCTGCTTTATCTGAATGAGCAGCCGGGCGAAGTGACAAATCCTGAAACTGGAGAAAGCGCACCGGGCTACACATACACCGGAGACCAGCCCGACGGCTCTACCATGATTTTGGCGCAGGGCGTGACGGAAGAAAACCGCCGCGACAAGTTCGTTGCCGGTCTTATCGGCTTCCATTATGACATCGACGCACAAATTGCCACGTTGGCCAATGGAACGGACACCCCGGAACATGCCGCCGAACTACAGCAGTTTGCCGCCTTGCGTGCAAAGTGCAAAGCAGAGATTGACGAACTGTTGGCTCGTTCCCTTTAATCGTGTCAGGCTATGGCAAGGACGATAGAGGAAATCAAAAAAGACATGACCACCGAATGGATGAAACAACCGGCGGTCATGTCGGCCTACGGGCTTGACGGTAAAAAGGCGTTTAAGGACTGTTTCAGTGCTGCCAGCCTTGAAAACATTCTTTTTTATGTCTTTGCTTTCGCGGTGTGGTCGCTTGAGTCATTGTTTGACCTGCACCGTGATGAAGTGGATTTGCTTATAGAACGCCTTGAACCGCATACCTTGCGCTGGTATGTTGCAAAGGCGAAAAATTACATGCAGGGCTATTCGTTGGTAACGGATTGTGATTATTACGATACGTCAAAATTAAGTGCAAGCGAGATAGAAGCGGCGCGCGTTGTAAAGTATGCAGTAGCGACCGAAAAGAACACCGTCGTTTATATCAAGGTCGCACGCCAGGGGGAGGACGGCAACCCCCAATCCCTAACGGCTGGCCAACTTGCCGGCCTGCGCTCTTATTTGGAAGAAATCAAGGATGCCGGTGTGTCTATTCAGGTGCGCAATGAACCGGCAGACAGTATGCAAATATCCTTGGTTATTTATTACGACCCCACACTTTTGACCATATCCTCGAACGGGACCGGTGTTCTGCCTGACGGTTCCGAGCCTGTGCGTGAAACGGTGAAGTCCGTGATTACCGGTTTGCCTTTTAACGGTGTGTTCCGTAAAAGCGACCTCATGGCCGCACTCCAGGATCTGCCATGTGTGAAAGTGGCAGACATTACCAGCGTGAAAGTAAAGGCCAAAAATGCCGTAACCGGTCCTGTTGAAGTGGTGGGCTACAGCGTGCCCGAAAGCGGCTATTATGAAATTACCAGCCTGGATGTCGATTATAAACCTTATAACACCGTTGGATAATGTTTAAGATAGATTTTAAACGGCTGGCGGCCATTATGCTGCCAATATCCTTGCGTCGTCCGCTTGTGTTCGGACTGCTTCGTGCCGGTCTGGTAGGTGTTGAGCGGGTTTATAAGGAATTTAAGGAGGCACGCAAAGGGCATAATTTCCGCCTGACACACAACGGGCAGGTCTGTTACTTGCGTGGCATGTTGCATTATTATTTTGGTCCCGGCTTTCAAATAAAATCAACCAAACAGGAGGGTAAATGGTTGTATGCCGTGACGGAGTCCGGGGTTAAAATTCCGCTGTCCGTTTCTGAAAAATCTAAAGGTGTGCCGGTGGTGTATAGCGAGCAGTTGCTGAATGCTTCCCAAAATGATTTTGTGGTGTGCATTCCTTCACGCTATATGTCGCGTAAGGGAGAAATAGAAGCAATGGTGAACAAATACAAGCTTATAACCAAAAGGGCAATATACAGGGAAACAGATGACCCGGTGGCTGTTGTCGGCCCGCATGTCTCGTCCTCATGGAACCCTGATGCGTTTAACCATTTAATTACTTCAAGAAAATGAATACAGCGAATTACTTGAAAAACGGGAAATACCCACTTTCCACGGAGACCCTTTCATTTATCCAGGACCAGATAAAGTTACTTGAAGCCTTGGCCGGACTGGGTGGAAAAAACTATATCATACAGCCGGACAGCAGGGTCGGTGGTATCGCAGTCATAACAAAAAAGGTAAAGACCGGCATCATAGAAAGGGAAGAAAGGGAGGTGTTGGAACTGTTGGACAGCCCGACATATTCACAGCAAACCAGATTTGTGACGGTTTTAACTGAAAAAAAGAATATCGTGGCCGATGACCATACCTACACGGAAGCCAGAATATACAGACGTGCGCAGTTCAGCGTCAACCGTGGAGCAGAAAGCTACCCAATCAACAGCTTTATAAATTTCATCAGCCATTCAGCCATTACGCTGGATCAGTTCCCGACAAATGCCATTCTCGCGGAAAGAATCCGGCAGGTGCCTGCCACAGTGCTGGAGTATCTTAAAGACACTTTGGCCAAGAAACTGACCTTTTCCACGATGAAAGGACTTACAAAGGAACAGATAGACGGCTTGCGCACTTCCTGCGTGTTGTCCTGTTCCGGAAGTGTGGCACTTTTCGGGCAGACAGATTATACCCTGATAGTGACAGAACAGGGAAGCAAGCAAGTAAGGCAGGAGTTGATACAAGGGACGGACAGCCATTATGTACGAACTTATAACGGTGCGGTATGGGGAACGTGGACACAGCAGACGGAAACAGCCATGCACCTTGATGTTAAAATCACCAGCACCAGGGTATATGTACGCCATGGCGCACTTGGTGAGGATTGCGACCTGGTGCTGTTGCGTAAGAAAAAGCGCAGCAGGTGGAGAGCGACAGGTGGGGCAAAAGCCTACAGCAAGAACCGGGGAATACGTAAAAAGAGAACTGCCAAAACGCAGTATGTCTATTTCAAGGGTATAAAGTTGAGCAAGGGAACCCCTGGCAAATGGTATGTGCCCAAATGTATAGCAGTCGATGATCCGGCAAAGGATGGGAACTTGATAGGTAAGGAATTGCCCGGCTTGTGCAAGTCTTTGTTTTATGTCGGTAAAGACGGGTATTACCGTATCCAAGGCAGCCGTAAAAGAATAGTTCTGAAAGGAATAAAAAGCGGAAAGGGTAAACAGCACGCGGGTTACGCCCCTATCGGTTTGCAAATTGCCAGGCTGAACCCAAAAGGAGGCAAAGACAGTGGCGGTGAGATAGTGAGGATGAAATACCGCATCAGCCAGTATGTGACGGCCACAAAGACCGTGAATGGAAAGCCTGTCCCTGTAGCGTGGAACTTTAAACGGTCTTTTTCGATAGAATAAAGCAAAAAAAAGTGGGGTGTAATACCTCACTTTTAAGTCCCCGCGGTCGAAACACTATGTACGCCCATCTGAACAGGATTATTCAAAATCTCTTTTCTAACTTTCTGGCACTATTCGGTAGAATTCTCTCTACACAGGGCTAAAAAGCAGGCAAAGGGACCCAAATGTTACCATTCCCTCTTTTTTATCCAGGGAACCAAAACCGGCATTTCTCGAAAGTCCCAAAACTCCAGGGACTTGAACGTCGCCTCAGCTAACAAACATATTTTTTACGAAAATCTAAACGGTGTATATCGGACTACAAACGGACTTTTACTGGAGTTCTAACAGTAATGCAAAAGTACAAATTTTATTTCAATTAACCAATAAATACGAGGTAATTATGCTGAATGAGTAGGATTTACAAGAGCGCCCCGCTTCCATTCATGGGGCAAAAGCGGTATTTTGTTCGGGCTTTCTCTGAAACGCTCGAAAAAGTAGAGGGAAAGGTTGACACAATCGTGGACCTGTTCGGTGGCAGCGGCCTGTTGAGCCATACGGCAAAACGGGTGCTTCCGGGCTGCCGTGTCGTGTATAATGATTATGACGGTTATACAGACAGGCTCGCCGGTATAGACCACACAAATGAAATTTTATTGCTGATTAAAGACCGTTTAACCGGTGTTGAACCAAATGCCAGGCTGACCGAAGAGCAGCGTTCGGACGTGTTGGCCATAGTGGAAGCATACGAAGCAAAAGGCTATGTCGACGTAATGACCATTGGACGGTCCGTGCTTTTCAGTGGCAAATGGGTTAAGACCCTGGAGGAACTGCGCAAACATACCATGTATAACCGTGTGAAGCCCGGTGGTTATGATAGTGCGGGTTATCTGGACGGTTTGGAAGTGGTGCACATGGATTACAGGGAACTGTTTGACCTGCATAAAGACAACAGCCGTGCTCTGTTCCTGTTGGATCCGCCATATTTAACGACCGAATGCGGCCAATATGAGAACTACTGGAGACTGACTGACTACTTGAATGTATTGAAGCTGACAAAGGGCACGAAATACATTTATTTCACTTCTGACAAATCGCAGATAATGGAATTATGCAGCTGGTTGGTTGATGAGTTCGGGGAAGCAGCCCCATTATATGGCGCAAATGCCCAAGTAAGGACCAACACACTGAACTACCAAGCGAAATTTAATGATATGATGATAACAAGAATTTAACTACCTCTATTCTTGAACGGGGGAAAATAAAAAAGCCCCCGGCTTGTTTGCAGACTCCTACCTCATACAAACGCAACGCACCGAAGCACGAAAACCGGGGGCAAAATGCCTTCAGCTCGTGTTTCGGTGCGTTATTATGAGGTAGGAGTTGCAAAGATAATAATTTATGCTGAATGACAGTTTATGAGGTACTGAAATTTTTAGGTGAACCATTGGAAAGGCTTACAAAAGCCGGTATAAAAACAAATGACTGCAAGTATATAAAACTATATGAGGACTACAATAAAGCCCGTAAAACAGGCGAAAAAGTCGGTTATGTCGTGGCTGTTCTTGCGGAACGTTACCAGGTAAGCGAGCGAACCGTTTACGATGTAGTAAGGCGTTTTGGGCAGGACTGCAAAAGCGTTTCAGTGTGATACATGACAAAAGTTTGTGTAAAGCCCAGATACGGCCTAATTTCGCATTTACGAATGGAAAATAAGTATTATAACGTTTTAGACAAAATATTGCGCTGTGGGAAGAAACAGAGCAATAAAAAGGGTGATATTATTTATTTGCTCAATGAGCAGTTGCATTTATCACCTTCGGATCTTCTCAATATCTTTGAGGGTCACAATATAGCACGCAAGAAGTTGCGCAATGAATTAAACCTGTTCATGTCTGGAGAAAGAGACCTGAGCAAGTACAGAGAAGTTGGGATAAATTGGTGGGATTATTGCGGGCAAATGCTCATAAACAGTTATCCGACCTATTTTGAGAA
>CALCVT010000051.1 GCA_937906495.1 uncultured Prevotella sp. | reverse complement strand
AGATACAAAAATCTCCCATTTTATATTTTCTCAATAAGTTTAGATGACTTCATTAAAAACTTGTTCTTATCAAAAATGTTTGATATATTTGCCGCATAGTGACAATTCAAAGCAAAAGTGTTTGTCTATGTAACGAATTGTTGGTGTGTAAATTTAAAATCAGACCATTATGACAAAGAAATAGTTTCTTGCATTGTTCTTTGCCTTATTGGCAGGAAATGCATTTAGTCAGGTGCAGTACAAAGTAGTTTGCTGCGATGGGACTGTACATTACACGCATGGGGTATCAATGGAATCTTATTGGTCGAGTGGTGCTTCCATAACACAATTAGAAGAGTATCGTGATATTATTGGTGCAAGCGTCTGCAAAGGACGTGGTACTTGTCATGGTAAACAGCAATTTCAGTCTGTAAGCGAGGTTAAGCCCAATGGTAATATCGTTCGGCTTTCTGTATCATTGTAGAATAAGCAGGAACTTTTGGAGTCGTTAAGTAAAAAAGGGTATGCCGAATTGAATATGCGCGACATTGAGGATAGCCTGGCATAGCACTTGATAAGAACGGAGTGCAGGGCAAGAAAGTGGAATTATGCACTTCTGCCGTTCACTTCTTTTATATCAGGTGGTATTTGTTTAAACCTTTTAATTTCTTTGCATCATGAAAAATCTGTTTTTAATGCTGCTTATTTGCGTTTGCGCTCTCGTTTTGCCGCAAAATGCTGGGGCTCAGCTTCGCAATGGTGGGCTCTCTGATGAATTGGCAGCTCAGCCGTGTCGCTTTGATAAGAAAGAGTTCCTTGACAGTGTCTCGCTGTTGGAATGTATTTATGAGTTTACGGAAATCGATACCGTGTTGAATGAAGCAAATGACCATCGTTTGATTTTACAGGTAGGGTCACGGGCTACCTATATACAGGATTATCATGCTTACTATAGGGATTCCATCTACCGTTCGCGTAATTACGACATGACTTTGGGCGAAGCGATGGAGATATCTGATAAATATCGTATTGGTTATCGAACGAAGTTTACCCGAAAGGGGCAAATCTATTATTGTCAGGGGAATGTTTTTTTGGATGCCATGGAATATGCAGACAGCACGGTGCATTTTAACTGGCAATTGCACCCCGACACTTTGATGGTATGCGGTTACCTTTGCCGCAAAGCCACTGCCACCTTCCGCGGAGTGGACTGGATGGTATGGTATGCCGAAGATTTGCCCTTTGATGCCGGTCCGTGGAAGTTTAACGGGCTTCCGGGCCTGGTGCTCAAAGCCATAGACGGTACGTCCACCCATTTATACGAGGCCATTGTGGTACGCAAACCTCACATCGCCTTTATTGATAAAGATATTCACAACGCATTGATTAAATGTACGCGCGAGCGATTTCGCGAAGCCTTGTACCATTATGTAACCAATGCCAACTCGGTTGTGAATACCAGTGGTATGTTTGAACTATCCGAAAGTACGCCACAGCGTGAGTTCTACAGTCCGCAGGAGTTGGAGTAAAGCATTGAGTGCGGGACCTTTTATCCTCATGAAATAACCTAAAATATCGAATTATGAAGGGCCGTATAAGATGGATATGCATGGTTTGTCTGTTATGGTTGCCATTGTGCATGATGGCACAAAGCAGACTGACCGGCAAGGTGACCGACAGTGAGGGCAAAACTTTGCCTCGTGCCATGGTCAAGGCATACAAAAAAGGTGGAAACGTGCCTCTGGCTTACACCCGCACCGATGACGATGGGGCCTATGTACTGATGGTGGCCGAGGATGCCGGAGCTGAACTGCAAATAAAGTGCAGCATGTTGGGATACCATACCACCATGCTGAGCATTGCCAACAGGAGCCAGCGTTGCGACGTGGTGCTCAAAGTAAACCCGAAGGGGCTGCGGCAGGTAACCGTAAAGGCACCCACAATAAGGGCACACGGCGATACGCTGGTGTACAACGTGGCGAACCTCAAGAGCGAAGGAGACCGGGTTATCGAGGATGTGATAGCCCGCATACCAGGTGTGAAAGTTGATGGCCAGGGAGGCATCAGCTATATGGGCGAATCGATAAACAACTTCTACATCGAAGGACTCGATATGCTCAAGGGACGCTATGCATTGGCCACCCGCAACATCCGTCCCGACGATGTGGCCAATGTCGAAGTGTTCGAAAACCACCAGCCTATACGCGCCCTCGAAAACATTGAGCACAGTTCGAAAGCTGCGCTCAACCTTAAACTCAAGAAAAGCAGCAGGAACCGTTGGATAGGGCAGGTGATGCTCGGAGCCGGATGGGGCGACAACGCTTTATGGAATGGCGAACTTTTTACGATGAGTGTAGGGAATAAGTGGCAGCACTTGATGACGCTCAAAACCAATAACACGGGACACGATTATGTAGGCGAAAACCGCATGCAGTATGAAATGCAGGCCGACCATATGCAGGCTATGGGCGAAAACTACATTCCCGAAACGCCATTTGGCGGTGGGGGAATTGCGAAAGAGCGTTACCTTGAAAATAAAACGGTATTGGCAACGGTCAATAACATAACCAAACTTAAAGGAGGACGGACAGTCAGTGTTAATGCCGACTACATGCTCGACAAAAACGCCTATAACATGGAGGCCCATACCAGTTATTATATTGATGGAACGGCCCAAGTGGTGGCTACCGACAATAACCGCACGCGTACAGACCGCCATCGCGCCAATGTTTACTTAAATTGGGAGCGAAACGACAGCATCAATTATTTTACCAACAACTTGTGGCTGCGCGGCGAGTGGCGGCGCAACAACTTTAGCTTGTATGAGCAGCAAATTGACCAGCGCATGAACTCGGACGCCTGGGGGATAGCCGATCAAATGCAATGGGTAAGGCGACGGGGCAAGCGTGTGTTCCAGCTCAACGGCTTGCTGACGCTCAACCAGATGCCTGCAGGAAGCATTCGCGTGTTTCCGACGGGCGAGAAGGGTCGAAACAATTTTATACAACGCCTTGAGGGCATCAGCTTTACCTCCAGTCATTACACTCAGTTGGGCTGGCTATTGGGTAAGCGCGGACAGGGCGGCCACTTCAAACTCAGTTTGCAACTGGCTACTGAGTACCATCGTATGCAGTTGGGCTACAACGAACTGACAGCCCCTGACGCCGACGCCGTGCCCGAAGAAGTAGCCGGAACTGCCGATTTAATAAAACCGGCTCCCTATGCCCGTGCCGATGGATTTAAGATTAGAACCACTGCAGGCCCGAACTACAGTGTGAAGTTAGGCCCGATGCTGGTGGAAATAGCCTTGCCGATTGACATGTATAATTTGCGGTTTGAGAATCACCGCACGGGGAATGTGAGTCGTGTGAACCGTCCTTACTTCAGACCCAAACTGTCGTTGATGGTGGGCCGATTCAATCGCTGCATGCTTACGGTCAACGGTGGATATGCCAGCACCTTAGGTTCGTTGGCGGAATTGCTGAACGAACCCGTCTATTTGTCGTACCGTCAGCTCAGCACCATAGGCAGCGGCACGCTTTCGGTTAATAAGCAGGTCTATGCCAACGGCTTTTTGCGTTTGAACAAGCCCTTATCCGGCTTTTCGATGCTTCTGACCGGCGGCTACACCCGTCAGGAAACAGGCTCGGTTTATAGCATGGAGGTAGCCCCCGACGGCCAACTAACTACACAAATACAAGCAGGTAAAACCATCAGCACACATTGGCAAGGCATGTTATCAATGGGTAAGAACTTTTATGCCCAACGCATGAATGTGCGCTTGAATACGCTTGTCAATGTGGTGCGCCAGCCTTTAATCAGACAGCAGAACTCCATAGACATGGTGAACCGCATGATAAAGGTATCCTTAATGGCCGATAAACAATTTTATAAGGATATTGTTTTTGCTTCGGCGCGCGTGTCGTGGGGCCGTTTTCTGGGAAAAATGACCGGAAGCCTTTCTTCCACCTCGAAAATGGACGATTACAGTGCCGAAATGAAGTTGAACATTCAGCCCATTCGCCATTTATTGTTCTATGTGCGTGGTGAGTTCAAAGCTAACGGCAAACCCGGTTCGCGCTTCGAAAATCAGTTTTATCTGGACGGCGGTGCCAAATACAAAATACGGTCGGTCGAGTTGGAGCTTACGGCCCGCAACCTGACCAACCGGAAGGCTTATTTTCACCGAAGTTATTCGGAAAGCGATTTATATACTACCATACACCACCTGCGGCCGATTGAATTTTTGCTGTCCTGCAAGTGGATGTTTTAAACCGTTGCCGGTTGCTACACCTGCTACTGGAGCCAGAGTTCGGCCAGTAGCGACAAGGCGGTGAGTACGGCAAAGGTGAGCATGTTGCGCGAGGTGAACCCTAAAATGCGGTTCAGCTCGCGCCCTTTGTTTATTTCAATCATTTTACGCCACGTCAGGTAGTGCGGAAGCAGGTAGAGCAGGGGTAGTACTGCCGTCCACATGTGGCCGTAGTAGCTCATAAAAGCCACGGTAATGTAGCCTGCAACGCCTTGAAGCAGGTAGAAGAGCGAGCCGAAATGTTCGCCGAAAGCTACAATAAGCGTGCGTTTACCGCTGAGACAGTCCTGTTCGCGGTCGCGGTAGTTGTTGAGCACCAATAAGGTATCGGCCACCAGACCGCAGGCAGCAGCCAGCAGCCATACTGATGGGCTGAGCATTTGAGCCTGTACATAGTAAGTGCCGCAAACCGGTACAAATCCGAAGAAAACCCATACCAGCACATCACCCCCGCCCATGTAGGAGAGCATGGTGGTGTAAAGAAAAGCAAACACCACGCAGGCAGCACCAAGTATAACGAGTGGCCATCCGCCGTAGGGCAGCAGGCAACAACCAACAGCACAGGCTAAGACTAAGGATACGACGATGCCCCGCCACATAGCAACGGGCGAAATCCAGCCTTGGGCACAAGCACGTTCCGGTCCCAAACGGTCAGAACGGTCACTTCCGCGCCGAAAGTCGTAAAGGTCGTTGATAAAATTGGCTGCAACTTGCATAATGGCGGCAAACAGTGCACAAAGCAGTGCAGGGAGCCATTGGCCTTTGCCTTCGGCATAGGCAAGTGCTGTAGCGGTAACTACAGGAATAAGAGCGGCCGATAGCGTTTTGGGGCGTGCTGCTAAAAACCAATATTTTAGGCTTTGGCAAAAATTGGTTGCCGACGGATTGTCCGAGCCGGTGTGAAGAGTTGATGGGGGCATAGTGAGTGGTGTTCAGTAAGTGGGTAGAAATAGAAGATGCTACCCCTTAAGGGCGGCTGATAGCTACTTTGGCCAACAAGCGTGCTCTTGCTTGTAGCTGGCAGCGCTTGTTGTTTTTAAGTGTTGGCTTATTTAATCATGAACAGGTTGGATGCCTAACTTTTTGAGTACAAAATCTTTTATAAATGCAGCGGTAGCTTCGATACCTAATACCGATGAGTTAATGCACAAGTGGTAGGTAGCGGCTGCTCCCCAGGTACCAGAACTGTAAAAGTTGTAGAATTCGGCGCGTTGACGGTCAGCCTTTTCAATCAGTTCCAGTGCTTTTTCCTCATTGCATTCCGACATTTTGCAAACACGTTCTACGCGGTCGGCCATGTCGGCTGTAATAAAAACATTGACGCAGCGCGGATGGTTGCGGAGCACATAGTCGGCACAACGTCCGATGAATACGCACGACTGTTCTGCAGCAGCTTTACTGATGGCTTCGCTTTGAATACGAAAGAGGTTTTCGTTGGATAGTTCGTTCCGGTAAAAGGTGTCGCTGCCCCCGATAAAGGGAATAATATTGCCCAAAGTGCGCAGAAAGTTGTTCTTCTCGTCGCTGCGCTCAAAGATTTCAGGACAAAAACCACTCTCTTTGGCTGCCAAAAGCAGAATTTCGCGGTCGTAGTAGGCCATGTTGAGTTCGTTGGACAGGATGTGACCAATGGCGCGTCCGCCGCTGCCGAGCGAGCGGCCTATATTGATAATAAAAGGTTCCATAATAGATTATTTAAACAGGTTAGTGATTTTTCGGGATGGTGGTATATTCGGCTTTTTTCTTGAATTTGCGAACTTGTCTCAGCAACATGGTAATGGCCAGTATAGAAGCTAAAAAGTCGGCAACCGGGGCTGCATGCCACAATCCTTCGAGAGGTTCGCCATAAAGGTGTGGAAGGAGTAAGATGGCAGGTACCAAAAAGATGAGTTGGCGGGTGAGCGATAGGAATATGCTCGTACCGGCGTAGCCGATGCTTTGGAAAAAGGCTGTAGATACAATTTGGATGCCTACAATGGGGAACATCATAACGAGGCACTGCAAAGCGTGAGCAGACATATCGATAAGTTCGGGCGAATCCTTGGCAAATACCGAAACAAAGGGGTGTGCAAAGAATGTACCTATGCAAAATCCAGTCAGCGTGATGCCAGTGCCAACAATAAGAGCGTGTTTAAGTACAGCCACAACGCGATGATAATGTCCGGCACCGAAGTTATAGCCTGCAATTGGCTGCATGCCTTGGTTTAACCCTATTACAACCATGACTATAAATAGGATGAGGCGGTTGCAAATGCCAAATGCACCAACTGCTATATCGCCTCCGTAGTTGCTGAGGCTGCGTGTCATGAGGGCAGCAACCAGGCAAGCGCACAGGTTAATAAGGAACTGAGGCAAGCCAACCAGCAAGGACTCTTTAACTAACTTGGGCTCCAAACGCAGGATGGAACGGTCGAGATGAATAAAGTCGTTGGGGTTTGAAAACAAGCGTAGTTGCCACCATAACATGATTGCTTGAGCAATGACAGTTGCAAGTGCAGCACCCTGTATACCCCAGTCAAATACAAAGATAAAGAGCGGAGCAAGCGCACAGTTGAGCAGCACGGTGCCGAATGTGGCATACATGGCCTTTTGAGGGCGGTTCGTGGAGCGCAGCATGGCATTTAGCCCCAAATAAAGGTGAGTTATGACGTTTCCTAGGAGAATGACCGACATAAAGTTGCGGGCATAGGGTAGCGTAACGTCGCTTGCACCAAAGAATCGGAGGATGGGATCGATGAATAGGAGTAATACTGCGCAGAGCATGAGTCCTATTCCGAGGTTCATGAGAATGACATTTCCTAAAATCTTACGAGCAGTTTCATAGTCCTTCTGTCCGAGTTTGACACTCATCAAGGTGGCGGCACCAACTCCGACCATAGCTCCAAAGGCTGCCGTAAGCGACATGAGCGGGCCTGTAAGTGCAAGGCCCATAATTGCTTCGGGTCCCACGCCTTGTCCGATAAAAATACCGTCAATAATATTGTATACTGACGAGGCCGCCATAGCAATAATTGCAGGTATGGCATATTGCATGAGCAAGGAGCCTACAGGTTTTTCAGCCAGTACATTAAATTGATTTGTCTGTTGATTCATATTTTTAGGATGTGTTGGTGCGGAGCGTAGCCTTTATTTCCGACAAATAGAACGGGTATATGTGATTTGCCATACGGCGCGCTTGTTTGCAAAGTTACTTAAAACCTATGAGCATTGCTTGTTTTAGGACAAAAAAAACAAGTGGAGCTATCCGGCATGACCGGAGAGCTCCACTGTAAGGGAGTTTGAAACGAAAAGTTTGCGTATGGATACTTGACTTCAACGGAAGTTTAGTCCTCAATCAGGTTTTTACCTGTCATTTCCTTGGGCTGTTCAAGTCCCATGATGTGGAGGATAGAGGGGGCAACGTCTGCCAGCACACCATTCTTAACCTTGGCTTGCTTGTTCTCAGTTACATAGATAAAGGGAACGGGGTTGAGCGAGTGTGCGGTATTGGGGGTGCCGTCTTCGTTAATGGCATTGTCAGCGTTGCCATGGTCGGCAATGATGATTGTTTCGTAGCCAGTTTCGTTAGCAGCGGTAACAACGTCTTTAACGCAGGCATCAACAGCCTTTACAGCCTTTTCGATGGCTTGGTAGATACCAGTGTGTCCTACCATGTCGCCATTAGCAAAGTTTACTACGATAAAGTCGTACTTGTTCTCCTTGATGGCTGCAACAAGTTTATCTTTCACTTCGAACGCCGACATTTCGGGCTGCAGGTCGTAAGTAGCTACTTTGGGTGATGCTACGAGAATGCGTTCTTCGCCTTCATAGGGAGTTTCGCGTCCACCGTTAAAGAAGAAGGTAACGTGAGCATACTTTTCAGTTTCGGCTGTGTGCAACTGCTTAAGTCCTTTTGCTGCAAGGTATTCGCCCAAGGTGTTTTCTACATTCTCTTTGGGGAAGAGGATGTGTACGCCCTGGAACGATGCGTCGTAGGGAGTCATGCAGTAGTATTGCAGTCCAGGAATGGTGTGCATGCCTTCTTCAGGCATATCCTGCTGGGTAAGAACTATGGTCAATTCCTTTGCACGGTCATTGCGGTAGTTAAAGAAGATAACCACGTCGCCTTCCTTGATGCGTCCGTCAACATTCGCGTTAACGAGGGGTTCCATGAATTCGTCCGTGTTTTTGTGCTCTTCTGAATCGGAGTCGTAGCAACTTTGCACGCCTTCGGCCATGTTAGTAACCTGGCGTCCCTTGCCTTCGACCAGTTGGTCATATGCAATCTTCACGCGGTTCCAGCGCTTATCGCGGTCCATGGCATAGAAGCGTCCGATAATCGAAGCGATGTGGGCACCATTGTCATCGCATACCTGCTGTAACTGTTCGATAAAGCCTTTACCGCTTTTGGGATCGGTGTCGCGTCCGTCCATAAAGCAGTGAACAAAGGTTTTGTCGGCTACTCCGTATTCTTTGGCAATCTCTACCAGTTTAAAAAGATGGTCGAGCGAGGAGTGTACGCCACCTGTTGAGGTGAGTCCCATCAAGTGGAGGCCTTTACCATTCTTCTTGGCATATTCGTAGGCCGAAACAATTTCGGGGTTTTGCATGATGGAACCATCAGCACAGGCACGGTTAATTTTTACAAGGTCTTGGTAAACGATGCGTCCGGCACCGATGTTAAGGTGTCCTACCTCAGAGTTACCCATCTGACCGTCGGGCAAACCTACGTTCTCGCCCGAAGCCAACAGTTCAGAGTTCGGGTAATCAGCATGGAGGTGGTCCATAAACGGAGTGGGAGTTTCGTAGATAACGTCGCCGTGGTTGTGTTTTCCGATTCCCCATCCATCGAGAATCATAAGGAGAGCTTTCTTTGCCATAGTCGTATGAGATATGATAGAATAATGTGAATAGTTTGTTTAAGTGGGTCTGGTTGAGTTTCAGAGAGTTCCAGACTTTATGCAAGCAATGAGAAGGAGGACGTTCCGCCCCTCCTTCCCATTGTGCTTAGGTGGTGTGCATGCAGCTCTTGGGTGCACAGCCTTGTTGCTTTATATCAAGTGTGTGTATAAGGCCTCATATTGCCGGTATTTAGGCATGTGTTGGCTTATATGGTATAATGTGACACCTTGTTGCTGCTTGCTGTATGCAGTTATTTCGAAGTTTCGGCTTGAATTTTCTCTTTTACGGCATCAATCTTAGTTTGGATTTCTGCGAGTTCGGTTTTCAAGCGTTCAATCTTCTTTTCAATGTCTTGGAGCAGCGAGTTTCCTTTTTTCGAACCGGTGCGAATAAAGCTCAAGTTCGTTTCGTAGTTTTGAATTTCCTGCTTTTTGGCATCGTAACTGGTTTGAAGTTTAATGCGTTCGCGTACTAATTCGTTGCCACCCTTCTCAGCTACGTTGCGACGGAAGCGGTCCATGCGGCGACGTCCGTTCGACTGGTGCAGCGCTTCGTAAATTTTGTCGCAGAGTGCGCGGTAGCGAGTGTACATCTTTTCCTTTTTGCTAAAGGGTACGTGTCCGATTTCGTTCCAGCGTGCTTGCAGGTCGCGTATAGCTTGCAATTGGTTTTCGGCAGGAGTTTCCACCAATTTTTCAAGTTCGGCAATCACCGCTTTTTTCAGTTCGAGATTAGCTTCTTCCTCCTTGCGTTGGCTTTGGTTGGCTTCGTTCTTTTTATCAAAGAAGTAGTTGCACGCATCGTTGAAGCGTTTCCAAATGGCATCCGACATTTTGTGTGCAACGGGTCCGATAGCTTTCCATTGTTTCTGCAAGTCGACATACTTGTTGGTAGTCTGTGCCCAGTCGGTGCTTTCTTTAAGAGCCTCTGCCTGTTCGATGAGGGCTGTTTTGGCAGCTAAGTTAGCGTTGAGTTTCTCGCGGTTAGCCTTAAAGTAGGTTGTTTTAGCCTGGAAGAAGCGATCGCAGGCCATGCGGAAACGTTCAAAAATTTCGTTGTTTGCTTTGCGGGGTGTAAAGCCGATACCTTTCCAATCGTTTTGGAAGGCCAGAATCTGCTTGGTCATTTCGTCCCACTGCGCGTAGGTTTTGAGTTTGTCAAAGTCGATGTTCTCAACCTTTTCGCAGAGTTCGGTTTTCTTTTGCAGGTTAGCCTCTTCGCGTGCCTTAATAGCTTCAAAGTGGTCTTGATGACGCTTGTTAATCAGTGTAGAGGCATCTTTAAAGCGTTTCCATATTTCGTCGCGCAGTTCTTTGGCAACGGGGCCTACCTCGCGGAATTCCTGGTGTAGGTTCTGCAGTTGGTGGAAAGCAGATATAACATCCTCTACTTCAGCCAGTTTTTCGGCAGCTTCGCAGAGATGCGTTTTCATTTCCAGGTTTTTCTTGAAGTCGTAAGCTCTCATCTCGTGGTTGAGTTTGAGCTGGTCGTAGAATTGTTCTACGTAGAGCTGGTAGTTCTTCCAGAGTTCTGTAGCGTTTTCGGCAGGAACAAGTTTGAGTTCCTTCCATTCAGTTTGCAGTTTCTTCACTTCGTCGTAGCCCTTGTCTGCCTCTTCGGGAGTAGCAGCCAATTCTTTGATACGGTCAATGATTTCCTGCTTGCGCTTCAAGTTTTCTTGTTTTTCCTTTTCGAGTTCTTCGGCTGCTTTGCTTCTGAGTTCTCTCAGGATGGTAAGCTGCTCTTTAAATTCCTGCTCATTGGTATCAGGTGCAGGCATAAAATCTTCTGCTTTTCCACCCTCTTCAACAAATTTGTCGCGTGCAGCCACTACCTCAGCGTTATGGAAGCGGTAGTAAAGCATTTTAAGGTATTCAATGCGGTTTCGTTCTACCTCTCCGCCGTTGTTGATAAACTCTTTGAGCAATCCGATAACCTCAGTTTTGGTGGTGGGTTGCGGATAGCTGGTTGAGGTTTTTACGGCCGTATTTTCGGCTGTTGTAGTTTCGTTGGCAGCCGTTTCTACAGTGTCGTTCTCATTGGCGGCCTGGATTTCATTCTGATTGGCTTCCAGATTCGTTTCTTCCACTTCGGTAGTGTTTTTAATTTCGTCCATTATCATTAGGATAGGGTCAGTTATAGAGTGCATTAGCGCTTTGGGCCCTTGTGCTGCACTCCCGGATAATCAAATGCAAGGGTTTATCAAAAGATAGAATTGCGGTAGCAAATGAAGTTATTTTTCTGTTATTGACCAAACATTTCGTTAATAATTTCTGGTCGGTGTGTCTAAATCCACGTTTTCCATCTGAAAAGCCCGTAAAACAGGCCGGTTATCACGATAGAGAGGATGAATACCAACGGAAATCCCCACCAGCACTCTTCGAGTCCGCTAATGAGGTTCATACCGAATATACTTGCTATGAGCGTGGGAAACATGAGGATAATCGATACCGATGTCATCTGTTTCATTACGCCTGCCATATTGTTGTTAATGATGCTGGCGTAAGTTTCCATTGTAGAGTCAAGAATGTTGGTGTAGATATTGGTGGTTTCGCGGGCCTGGTTCATCTCGATGGTTACGTCTTCAATCAAGTCGGCATCCAGTTCATCGACCGGCAACTTGAACTTCAGTTTCGAAAGGAGAGTTTCGTTGCCGCGGATGGAGGTGATAAAATACGTCAGGCTGTCCTGCAGACGCGACAGACCGATAAGGTCTTCGTTGTCGATTTGCCGGTCAAGGTTTCGCTTGGCCTCTTCAATCAGTACGTTGATTTGTTTCAGACGTTTCAGATACCATACGGCTGACGAGAGGAACAAGCGGAATACGAGGTCGACGGAGTCGGTAAAGCCCTGATTGCGTTTTTGCTGATACGAAACAAAGTCAATCATCATGTTCGTTTCGTAATTGCACACTGTTACGCAGATACCTTTATTAAGGATGATACCCATTGGGATGGTTGTGTGCGGGGTGCGCGATGCTACTTCTTTGACATAGGGAATGCGGAGGATAATCAGCGACCATCCTTCGTCGTATTCGTAGCGTGAACGCTCGTCTTTATCTCGGATGTCATCCAAAAAGTAGTCGGGAATCTTCAATTCGTTAATCAAGTATTCCTCATCTTCGGGCGTTGGACAAGTAACTTGCACCCAGCAGTCGGGTGCCCATTCCTCCATGGTCCGCAATGTCTTGTTATAGTTCCAATAAGTACGCATAAGAAAAACAGGTTCTTGGCGGTTTACCTTTGTTGCACAAAGCATCGTCCGGCAGGAAACGGTGCCTTACGATGTATGGAGAGCCTGTTTCCGGTCGGTATCAAACGTTGCTTTCCGCGTGATAGTCGTCCATTGTGGGTTTATATTATACTTTTATTCGCGACAAAAGTACAAAAAAACTTTCAGACGCGTATGCCGTGCCGTTATTTTTGCACTTTCAGTTATATAAAGTGGCTGGACCTGATGGTTGAGACTGGCATGGGGATACTTTGCAGGCTTTGCGTGCTGACTTTTGTGCTGGTTGCGTTAAAATATTGGGGCTGTTGAATATTGTATTTACGCTGTATGTTACATAGGTCGGACTGCAATGAATTATGTCTGCAGCCTGCTGTGTTTTAAAGCGAGGTGTAAAAGGATTAACATGCCTTGTTAAATATTTTACACCCTTTATAGTTGGTCGGATTGGGGCATTTGTTGTTGGAGTACTATTAACGAATGTTTTTGTTGGGGATAATAAGCGTTAGTATAAGGCTTGAGGAGTTTGGGTGTAGGGTGTATCAGGAGACTTGGCCTTTGTGCCGTAATCCGGAAAGATGCTTTAATATGTATTTTGAGTATGAAATCGCTTTGTTTTGCCCCATCGCTTAACATAATATGTGAAATTGTGGTCCGGCTGTTTGTTGCTGAATGGCTAACTTTGCAGCCATGAGTGAATCGAACTTGAAAGCTAAAACAGCCAGTGGCCTGTTATGGGGCGGAATAAGCAATGGTGCCCAGCAATTGCTCAACTTGATGTTTGGCATCTTTCTGGCCCGCCTGCTCTCGCCTGCCGACTACGGCATGGTGGGCATGCTTACTATTTTTACGCTGATAGCCTCGGCATTGCAGGAGAGCGGCTTTATTTCCGGACTCAACCGCAAGCAAACGGTTTCTGCGGCCGACTATAATGCCGTTTTCTGGTTTAACGTGTGTTGCAGCCTGACGGTTTATGCAGTTCTTTTCTGTGCCGCACCTTTAATAGCAGCTTGGTTTCGTCAGCCGGAACTGATACCTCTGTCGCGGCTCAGTTTTTTGAGTTTTGTGATTTCAGCATTCAATACAGCTCCCCGTGCCTGGCTGTTTCGTAATATGCGTGTGCGCGAAACGGCATTACTTTCGGTTGTAGCACTGGTTGTATCGGGGCTTACGGGTGTGGTGCTTGCCTGGCAGGGATTTGCCTATTGGGGTATAGCTGTGCAAAACCTGGTGTTTTGCTTTATGCTCACGGTGGGCAGTTGGTGGTATTCAGAATGGCATCCCACGTGGCACATTGACTTTAAGCCTTTGCGCGGCATGCTTGCTTTCAGTTTGCGCCTGTTGGCTACCAATATATTTACGCATATCAATAACAATATCTTCAGCATATTTTTTGGCCGTTTATACGGTGAGCGCACCGTGGGCTATTATAATCAAGCCAACAAGTGGACTGGTATGGGCTACACGATGCTTACCGGTATGGTGTGGAGTGTGACGCAGCCGCTTTTTGCCCGTCTTTCGTATCAAGAACCTGAGCGTATGCAGCAGGTGTTTCGAAAAATGTTGCGTCTGACCGCCTTTTTGTCGTGTCCGGCGCTATTCGGGCTGGCACTTGTGGCTCCTGAGTTCATAACCATAGCCATTACAGATAAATGGCTGCCCAGTGCTGAGTTGATGCAGTTGCTTTGCATAGGCGGAGCATTTGTGCCCGTGGTATCGCTTTATGCTAACTTTGTGGTGAGTCAAGGTAAGAGTAATGTGTATATGTGGAACACTGTGACGCTTTGTGTGGTACAGTTGTTGCTACTTGTGTTATTGCATCCCTTTGGCGTGCGAACCATGGTTATAGCTTACGTGGTGGCCAATACGCTTTGGTTGCTGGTGTGGCACTATTTTGTGCATCGCCTGATAGGCCTGTCGTTGGTTCATGCATTGCGCGACATACTTCCGTTTGCTCTTTTAGCCTCGGTAGCTATGGCACTAGCCTGGTTGGCTGCCCGCGGGTTTGCTGAGCAGTTAGTTCTTAGCTTGTTGATAAAGGTGTTTGTGGCAGCAGCAGTATATATTGTGCTGTTACGCTTGCTCGGTGCACATATAATGCGCGAGTGTATGGAGTTTGTCCGTTCCAAGTTTCAACGCGGCGGTGCGCATTAAGACAATAGGGCGGTCAACGTTTTTTTAGTTAGTAAATCATTCTATCAATTCTACTTATCTATGTATTTGATTTTATTTATCGGTATTGCCGTTGTCAGCTATCTGGTGCAGGCAAACCTTAATTCAAAGTTTAAAAAGTTTTCGCGTGTGCCTTTGGCTTCAGGGCTTACAGGGCGCGAGGTAGCCGAAAAGATGTTGCACGATAACGGCATCTATAATGTGCAGGTAGTCAGCACCCCCGGCTATCTTACCGATCACTACAATCCGGCCAACGGCACGGTTAACCTTTCGCCCGAAGTGTATAATGGCAATTCGGTAGCGGCTGCTGCTGTTGCAGCCCACGAGTGTGGTCATGCTGTGCAGCATGCCACGGCCTACGGACCGCTAACTATGCGTTCGGCATTGGTTCCGGTAGTGTCGTTTGCCTCAAATTGGGTGCAGTGGGTGTTATTGGCTGGCATATTGTTGGTCAATAGTTTTCCGGGTATCTTGTTGGTTGGAGTTGTTCTTTTTGCACTGACCACGCTTTTTAGTTTTGTAACTTTGCCTGTTGAAATCGATGCTTCGCGTCGTGCTACGGCCTGGTTGCAGCGTGCAGGCATCACATCGAACTACGATCAGCCAATGGCTGTTTCGGCTTTGCGTTCAGCTGCCTATACCTATGTGGTTGCGGCTTTGAGTTCGCTGGCAACATTGGTTTATTATGTCATGATACTGGTAGGGTCGTCGAGCGACGATTAACTTAACATTATGGAGCTGAATAGACTTTCTGCAGTTCTTTTATGACGAAACCGGACTCGTAAGGCATGTGTGTTACACAAACTTTGCGAGTCCGGTTTCTGTTTTGGACAATGTTTGTAGCTCTTGTCCGTAAATTTGTAGCTGTGTGCCATTTATTAGGCAGTAGCTGTTTCTGTTCTGTAATGATAGGGTTGGTATTTGGATACGAAAAAAGCCAGCCGAACTTGCGTTCAACTGGCTTTTTAGTTGGGGTGCCCGGACTCGAACCAGGAAAGGCAGGACCAGAATCTGCAGTGTTACCATTACAC
>CALCVT010000050.1 GCA_937906495.1 uncultured Prevotella sp. | reverse complement strand
TCGCGACCCCAACCTTGGCAAGGTTGTGCTCTACCAACTGAGCTATTTCCGCATTCCGTACAGCTTTGCTGTAGCGTTATCTCTCAAACGCGGTGCAAAGGTACAACTTTTTTTGAAAGTACCAAACTTTACATCGAAAAAAAAATACACTTCCGGACACTTTTTCTTGTTTTGGCACCTATTACACCTCTAAATCGGCTACTCCCGGGCATTTTTAAGGTTCGGGATATCAACTAAAACACACAGGCATCAGCCTGCTATATGCCTATGCTACTGCTAACACCTGCCATCCATTTTATTTGCTGTATTCACGCAATCTGCTCATTCACACCCCTACGGCTCTGTTAGGCACAGCCTTTGCCTTGAGATATGCCCTACGCTCCCCCCTTGATGTTTCTGCTGAAGTCACTGTTTGCAATCAAGCGATTAGAATTAAAAATGCTGACTGGTGCGCTACCGCAACTTGTTGGGCCAACAGGCGTTCATGCGGTCCGTGCTCCGGCGCTCTGCCTGACTGCCGCATGGGTGCCAAATAACTTCGCCCTGCAAACCATCGGGCATGTACTGCTGTGGCGTAAAGTTACCTGGATAATCGTGCGGATAGAGATAGCCGTCGTTATAACCCAAATCAGCCATCAGTTTCGTTGGTGCATTTCGCAAAGGCAGGGGCACCGGCTGGTTTCCTGTACGGCGCACCAGCTCAATGGCCCTATCAATGGCACGATAGGCCGAATTGCTTTTTTCGCTAGTAGCCAAATACACCGTAGCTTCGGCCAGCGGTATGCGTCCTTCGGGCCAGCCAATCTTGGCTACGGCATCGAAGGCTGCATTTGCCAGCAAGAGGGCATTGGGGTTAGCCAGTCCGATGTCTTCGGCAGCCGAAATCACCAAGCGACGAGCTATAAATTTAGGATCTTCGCCCCCTTCAATCATTCGGGCCAGCCAATAAAGGGCAGCGTCGGGATCGCTGCCGCGAATACTCTTTATAAAAGCCGATATAATGTCATAGTGCATTTCGCCCTGTTTATCGTAGGCCAAAGGGTTTTGCTGCAAACGCTCGGTAATAGTTTGATTGTCAATCACAATAGGGTCGGTATCCGAGGTTATAAGATCCAGAATCCCCAACAGTTTTCGCGCATCGCCCCCACTGTAGCGCAGCAGTGCGTCGGTTTCGCGCAATTCTACCTTTCGGTTTTTAAGTTCAAGGTCGACTGTCAGAGCCCGATTCAGCAATTCGAGCAAATCGTTCTTCTCCAGACTTTTAAGCACATACACCTGACAACGTGAAAGCAAAGGGCGTATGACCTCGAACGACGGATTTTCGGTTGTTGCACCTATAAGTGTAATGGTACCCGTTTCGACTGCCGACAGCAAAGAATCTTGCTGCGACTTTGAAAAGCGGTGTATCTCGTCGATAAAGAGGATTGGGCTTTGCCGGTTAAAGAAGCCGCTTCCTGCAGCACGTTCTATCACCTCGCGCACTTCTTTTACACCGCTGTTTACTGCCGAGAGTGTGTAAAAGGGCACATCGAGTTGGCTGGCTATAATTTTAGCAAGTGTCGTTTTACCTACTCCCGGCGGCCCCCATAATATAAAGGAAGTTATATTGCCCGAATCAATCATTCGGCGCAACACAGCTCCGGGACCTACCAAATGTTTCTGCCCGATATATTCGTCGAGCGTTGTAGGGCGCAAGCGTTCTGCCAGTGGTTTCATACAAATGCTATTTTATTGGAAGGGGTGTATGTGTACAAACGTGTGCTTAGACTTCAGAAGCGAGCTGTCTGCCACACAACAGGTATGTATATAAATATGGGATAATAACAATGTCGGCCAGCGATACTTTTATCCGCCTATTTCGCTTAGTTCGAGCCAACGCATCGATTTCTCGTCCAGTTCGTCGCAAAGCACAGGCAGCCGTTTACTCTTTTCGGTCAACTCATCAACAGCAAGCATACCCGAACAGAGTTCCTCTTCGATTGCCTGCTTTTCGTTTTCAAGAGCGGCTATATCCTTTTCGAGCTGCTGCATTTCTTGTTTCTCTTTAAAGGTGAGTTTGCGTTTCTGCTCGCCGCCCCAAGTTTTTTGTTTAGTGGTGGCCTTGTTTTCCTTGCGTGCATCTTCTTTTACCTCTTGTTCTTCGTGCTCGCGCAACGACTTCCATTCCCGATACTCGGAGTAGTTACCCGGAAAATCGTCAATTTCGCCCTCTCCTTTAAATACAAGCAGGTGGTCGACTACGCGGTCCATAAAGTAACGGTCGTGGCTCACCACAATCACGCAGCCTTTAAAGTCCTGCAAATACTCTTCCAATATCTGCAAGGTTGCAATGTCAAGGTCGTTGGTGGGTTCATCGAGCACCAAGAAGTTAGGATTCTTCATCAATACGGTGCAAAGTTGCAGACGTCTGCGCTCACCGCCCGAGAGTTTATAAATATAGTCCTGCTGGCGTGCGGGCGGAAAGAGGAAATGTCCCAAAAACTGCATAGCCGTTAAGTGGCGTCCACCCCCCAGGTCTATAAATTCGGCATGCTTGCGCACAGCATCTATCACCTTGTCTTTTTCGTCAAACTCCATACCATCCTGCGAGAAGTAGCCAAAGCGTACGGTTTCGCCCACGTTGAAACGTCCGGAGTCGGTTTTCTCAAGTCCCAGCAAGAGTTTGATGAAGGTACTTTTTCCGGTACCGTTACCGCCCACGATACCCATTTTTTCGTAGCGCGAAAAGTTGTAGTAAAAGTCTTTCAGTATAACCTTCTCGCGCGCCTTGCCATCGACGGGCGGCAAGGCAAAAGATTTGCACACATATTCGGCCTCAAATATTTTACTGCCAATATAGCCACTCTTCACCTCCAGCCGGGCTGCACGCTCTTCGCGACGTTGGCGGGCACGCTGCTCGAGTTCAACAAAAGCCTCCTTACGATAACGGGCTTTTGTTCCTCGTGCACAAGGCATGCGACGCATCCAATCGAGTTCCTTGCGATACAAGTTGTTAGCCTTTACGATATTTGCATTCGTTACTGCGATGCGCTGCTCCCGTTTTTCAAGATAATACTCGTAGTTGCCACTATAGCCATAAAGCGAATGATCGTCGAGTTCAAGAATGTGCTGACACACATTGTCCAAAAAGTAGCGGTCGTGAGTTACCATAAGCAGGGCCTTGGTGGTACGTTGCAAATAGCTTTCGAGCCACTCAATCATATCAAGGTCCAAATGGTTTGTCGGCTCGTCGAGCACCAGCAAGTCGGGTTCGGCCAACAACACGTTTGCCAGCGCCACACGCTTGAGCTGCCCGCCCGAAAGTTCGCCTACAGGCTGTAAAAAGTCGTCGACCTGCAACTTCGAAAGCACCTGTTTGGCCCGGAGTTCAAAGTCCCAAGCATTTCGGCGTTCCATCTCCTCAATCAATTCATTCAGGTTGGGATTACCGGGAGTTGCCAGGCATTGCTCATACTTACTAATCAGTGCTGACAATTCGCCAGCACGGCTAAAACAGGCATCAATTACGGTCATTTCGGGGTCGAACACGGGCGACTGTTCCAAAATAGCAATGCTGGCATCACGGCGCATCACAATGCTGCCTTCGTCGTAATCTTCACGTCCGGCCAGAATAGAAAGCAGGGTGCTCTTTCCGGCGCCATTATGGGCTATAAGGCCTACCTTTTGCCCTTCGGCTACACTAAAGCTAATATCTTTAAACAACTCAAGGGCTCCAAAGCGCTTGGTCAGATGCTGTATATCGAGTAATGGGGTCATGCAGTTGAATTTGACTGTTGGATGTGCGAATTTACAAAAAACTTTACGAACGGCCGTTCATGCCTCGCATTTTTCGGTCAGCAGACAAAACAGTACAAACATTCGGCTGCAACTTAACTACAAGACAAAGTGAATGCGACAGACTCCTACTGCCATTCAGAAGGAGTCGGACGGTATGTCTACCTTTCTGCCAAACTGAAGTTTTAAAAGCATTAGCCATGTGGCATTACATTTAACGCGCAATAATCTTTTAATTGCTGTTTTATGATACTTTACATGTCCTGAGCAATAAAAACAACAAGAGGCTGACTACTTATATAAAAGAATTACCGAATGTCTTAAAATTGAAATTACCGCATATACCGGTACTACACCTATATGCACCAGGGCACCCGCACTGTGAAATGGCGCTTCAGAATTTGCTATCGCGGCTTCAGAAATTTCTATCGGTGCGACAGAATTTGCTATCGCGGCTTCAGAATTTGCTATCGCACCGATAGAAACAACTGTTTTTAGAGACCAAAACACCTTAATAAGGTTAATATATCTTAATATCAAGCACTATCAACCTGCAATACGCAACAAAAGCATAGGCCGGCTTGTTTCGACAAGCCGGCCTATGTAAGCGGAGATTTCTATCCGCCTTTATTACCATACAAAGGTACATCTTTTTTAGTCTAAACCCAAACGTTCAACTCCTTTATGCTGCAGCAAGCACTAAAGATGGCCCCAATACTACGACAAAGGTAAATGCAAAATAAACTTAACATCATAATAAATTGCACACATCTCCACCGGCAATAACAAATCGGGAAGTACCGACACCCAAAGCATAAAAAACGGAAAGGCACGCATACTCGCGGCTCAAACTCTTGGTGAAACCTGAAAAGGGAGTTTCCGCCCAGTGTGCGGAAACTCCCTTGACTATAGAGAATATGCGAGGGCATAAAACCCTCAAGATATTAGTTGAACCAACGTACGTAGCAGAAGTCCTGACGGTTAGCCAGGTGCATATTCTTAGGATACATACGATAAGCCACCTTATAAGAACCGGCAAGGTCGATGCTGGCATTCACCTCGAAGGTATAAAGATTACCCTCGTGGCTCACCACGTTCATAGGAATCACATCGTGAATATGATCGACCCCATCAACATTCGATACCACTACGAGGTCAACGCCAATAGCATCCTCCAGGCCCTGCTCGTCAATGACGTGCGTCACCTTGAACTGCTTTCCGCTTACAAGCGATGCATTCTGCAGATTCTCGCTACGCTCTGTCGCAACCACACGGATGCTGTCCCAGCACTCAGCAACACTTTCCTTCCACGAAGCAATGTCCTTAGCCAACTGGTTATCGTTAGCTGCCAGCAACTTAAAGCGTGCAGCCTCGGGGTTGTAGAAGCGGTCGTAGTAGTCGTCGAGCTGACGCTTCATGGTGTAGTTGGGGGCAATGCGAGCAATAGAGTTCTTGATGGTGCGAACCCAATTTTCCGAATAGCCCTTGCGGTTGCGCGAGTAGTAAAGCGGAATGATTTCCTGCTCGAGCATGGAGTAGATGGTCGATGCATCAAGTTTGTCCTGGTGCTCCTGGTTTTGATAGGTGCGGCGGTCTGTAAGAGCCCAACCTGCGCCTTCGCGATAACCCTCATACCACCATCCGTCGAGCACACTGAGGTTTACGACACCGTTCATGAGAGCCTTTTCGCCCGATGTACCCGAAGCTTCCAGAGGACGGGTCGGGGTGTTCATCCAGATATCAACACCCGATACCAGGCGGCGCGCAAGCTGCATGTCGTAGTTATCGAGGAAGAGGATTTTACCCATAAACTCGGGGCGCTGCGAAATTTCGTAAATCTTCTTGATCAAGCCCTGTCCGGCGCCATCAGCAGGGTGTGCCTTACCTGCAAAGAGGAAGAGTACGGGATAGTCGGGATTGTTAACAATCTTAGACAGGCGGTCGAGGTCGGAGAAGAGCAGATGCGCACGCTTGTAGGTTGCAAAACGACGTGCAAAACCAATGAGCAGCGCATTAGGATTGATTTTATCCAAAAGGCTCACTACGAGCGAGGGGTCGCCCTGGTTGCGCAACCAGTTTTCACGGAAACGTGCACGGATATAATCAATGAGTTTGTTTTTGAGTTTGACGCGCGTGTTCCAGATAATCTCATCGGGCACCTCGTAAATCTTTTTCCAAACATTCTCGTTGCTCTGATCAAGGATGTAGTCTTCGCCCAGATATTTGGCATACAGAGCCTTCCACTCCTTGGCGCACCAGGTGGGGAAGTGCACACCATTGGTTACGTAGCCAACGTGGCTCTCCTCGGGATGGGGGTTGTAAATCTTCTCCCACTCGTCGTGCGTACGCTCAGCATGGTCAAGACGCTCGGCAACTGGCATATAACCTGGCCAAATGCCCTTAAACATCTGTTGGCTAACACGACCGTGAAGCCAGCTCACACCGTTAACCTCCTGACAAGTTTTGCAAAGGAAGGTAGACATGCAGAACTTCTCGCCCTTATCTTCGGGATTGGTACGGCCAAGTCCCATAAAGTCGTCCCAGGAGATGCCCATGCGTCCGGGGAACTGATTCATATACTTATTAAAGAGGCCTTCGTCAAAATAGTCGTGACCGGCAGGAACCGGAGTGTGTACGGTATAAAGCGAGGATGCACGCACCAACTCGAGTGCCTCATTAAAGTTCAAGCCACTCTCAACAAAATCGGCTAAACGCTGCACGTTACAAAGGGCTGCATGTCCTTCGTTGCAGTGGTAAATATCCTTTTGAATACCCAGTTTTTTGAGAGCAAGCATACCACCAATACCCAGCAGATACTCCTGCTTGATGCGGTTTTCCCAGTCGCCACCATAGAGCGAGTGAGTGATGCGACGGTCGAACTCTGAGTTCATCTCGTTGTCGGTGTCGAGCAGGTAAAGCGAAATGCGACCTACATTGGCACGCCAAAGTGCAGCATGAACCATAAAGTTAGGATAAGGCACATCTACAATAACCTGGTTGCCATCGGCATCGAGCACACGTTCGATAGGCAGACGGTCAAAATCCTGCGGTTCGTAGTTGGCAATCTGCTGACCATCCATCGAGAGTGTTTGGGTAAAGTAGCCGTAGCGATAAAGGAAACCTACAGCAACCATGTCGACATTGCTGTCGGATGCCTCCTTCAAATAGTCACCGGCAAGAACACCAAGACCACCCGAATAGATTTTGAGCACATGGTTCAGACCATACTCCATACAGAAGTAAGCCACCGAAGCACGCTTGGCATCGGGCTTGACGTCCATATACTTACGGAAATTAGCGTAAACCTTATCCATACGCTCAATCACATCCTTGTCTTTAGACAATTCAATGAGGCGGTCATAGTCAATACTGCGGAGAAGGTCGATAGGGTTGCGGTGCACCTTTTTCCATAAATCATTATCCAGGCTTGCAAACAGCTCAAGCGCCTCGGTATTCCAAGACCACCAAAGGTTGTGTGACAGTTCGTCCAACTTTTTCAAAGCCTCGGGAATGTGGCTTTTCACATTCACCACTCTCCAGGAGGGCTGGTTCGAATTGCTGATTTTAATATTCATGAGTTATTGTGTTAAGTAAGAAAATTCTTGTATTTGAGAGAATAAGTTTGCGCTGCATGCATAGCTCGTTGCCATGTAACAAATATCGGGCGACCATTTGAGGGTTTTACACCATCAGAGTGGCGATGGAAGTCAATTCACAAACCCGCCTGCAGCAAGCAACATCAACCTTAAGTTTACTTGTGCGCTTGTTTCTGAACAGCTGTAAGGGCGTGATGATAAGCCTGATAGTAGTAGGTTATGAAATGCTTCCACTGCGCCTTGTCGGCAAACCTGGTTGCTCCGGCACGCACAGCTGTACGCTCCCTTGCATTGAGTGCAGCCATCTGTTCGATGGTCTGACACATTTCGGCCGCTACCTCATAGAAGTTGCCATCAGTACGATGTATTACCTTAACACCATCCTTCAGTTCGCCATTGCGCTCCAGCACCTCGTTTACCCATTGGCCAAAGCCGCTGAGGTCGGTGGTGACACAAGGGGTATGGAAGGCACAACTTTCGAGCGGTGTATAGCCCCAGGGCTCATAATACGACGGATATAATGCAAGGTCGTTGGCAGCCAGCAAGTTGTAATAAGGAAGATTGAATATACCATCGTTACCCTCCAGATAGCAGGGAACCAAAATTACCTTCACCTTATCGGCAGGAAGGTTGCGTAGACCGACTTGCCAAATTTGACGCACAATACGATCATCGTTCAAATTCCACAAATCGTGAGTAATTATAGGATTAGGCAACGCCCCGGCTGCTTTTTTTCCAGCTTTGAGCCGTTCTTGTAAATCTGTTCTCGGCCCTTTCAGCCAGCAGGGCACCTCAATCAGTGCCAGCACCTGGGTATCATTGTTGCTGTCGTTAAGACGAGCCCGCAACTGCGCCATCGTTTCGAGAAACACATCGAAACCCTTGCAGCGGTAATCATTACGTCCGCTAGTCGATACTATTAGTGTTTTATCATCTATAAAGGAACTTCCGGTTAACGCGGCAGCCACCTCGAGAATGCGGTGACGCGCCTTGCACCGAACCGAAGTAAACTGCGCTCCCTTGGGCACAAAATCGTTCTCAAAGCCATTGGGCAATACAACATCGGCAGCCTTATCGAGCAGTTGCTTACATTCGCGGTCAGTAAAACGACTTACGGTAGTAAAGCAATCAGCTCGCCAGGCACTTTGCTTCTCAATGCTATGCTTGGCATCCATATGGAGTTCGCGTGCCATTTGGTCGCCGTTATATCCTTCGAAATAGGCATAAAGTTCTTTATCATTGCCTGCGATTGAACGGCCTATGCTGGTGGCATGAGTCGTAAAAATCGTAGCTACCCGTGGCAGACGATGCTTTAAGAAAAGCATACCCAACCCCGACATCCACTCGTGCGCCTGATAAATAATCTTATCGTCGGCACGGAGACATTGTTCAACCACAGCCTCAACAAACAAGGCCGCAGCATACGAAAACATCGAAGCCTCGTCATAATCGCCATAAGCACGGATGGAGTCTACTCGAAACAATTCCCAAGCTTGACCATATAAGCGGTCTTTCTCTTTAAAAAAAGGTTCAAAGTCTACCAGCACAGCTACCGGCTCGCCAGGAACCATCCAGCGCCCTATGCGGCATTGCAAGCCTTTGGCTGCAGCAGCCTTTTTCCATTCGGGCAGCAAGCGGGCATCCTCCTTAAAGTCGATGTTAGCTGTTGGTTGTTTCAAATCAGGACCAATAAAAACCAGTTTATCCTGATACTGTGTCTTAAGCGTTTTTGCGCGTGAAGAAAGTACGGTGTAAATACCACCTACTTTGTTGCATACTTCCCAACTCGTTTCGAAAACGTAGCCGGGAGTCAAGAGTTCAGTGTTCATAAAAAGCTCTAAATATCGCTTGCAAAGGTAATGCTTTTTCGGTTAAAAGCCAAATATTGCTCATCAAAACGCTAAAGGCCCGTTTACAAAAGTTTTACAAACCTTTACATCACCACTTTGCCGAATGGCGGGTACTACGAAAATGAAAGTGGCTATACACTCAAAGTTTATTGAAAAAAAAACCGCCCAACGGGCTCTCTTCAAAAAATATTACTAAATTTGCAGTCTAGAAAGGCGTGCGCACTTTGTTTGGTAGCACAGCAGTGCCTCGCCATCACAATCAACCAATAGCGGGTAAAACAAAGCAACATACTCTTTTACCCATTCATCCCCCTATTACGGATTTATCCCATCTATTATCCCCCACATTATTGTATATTAACACCCGCAGCGAATTGCTATGCGTGTTTAAGCAGGCCCGCCTGCTTAAAAGTTTTTTGCGGTTATAACCCCGCAACACTGATGCGTTCAACGCGGTCCAAAAGATACGATCATCAATCATATGGCAAACTTAACCAAAGAACAACTCCTTGAAAAGGAATATGCCGAATTGCAAGCTATTGCAGAACAGATGAACATAGCCAATGCCGCCGAAAAACAAAAAGACGACTTGATATACAGCATCCTTGACGCTCAAGCCGAAATATCTGCAGTTTCGCATGAAGAAGCCACACCTACAACACGAAGACGCACGCGCATCATGAAAAAAAGTGAGGCTAACCATATATTCTCAACCAACCTTTCGCCCGCCAAAAAGGATGCAGAAGCTACTACTGCTACACAACCTGCCCCCGCCGACGAGAACGAAAACAACACCACCGAACATACGAACCCAACAGCCCAAGAAACTTCTAACACAGAATCACAAGTTGAAGTTCAGACCGAAACTCCGGCCCCTGATGCCCCGGCTCCAGTTAAAAGACGCCGAGGAAGACCCACAAAGGCCGAGGTAGAAGCACGCATAGCTGCCCAGCAAAACAAACTGGCTGCCGAAACGTTAAAAACAAATAGCGAGAAACTTCAGAGCGAAGAAATTTCTACCAATAATTCTGAGCTCTCGAACAAAGAAGAACAATTGCCCGAACAGTCCAAAACTGCGGCTACTGAAGAAGTTCCTGACTTTATTGCAGACCAAATCAATGCCGGCCCGCATATTATTATGCAAAATCCCGACATTTTAGATATGGAAGAGGTTAAAAGAGCCCTCTCCGGCAATCGAAACAAACCGAACGAGACTGAGCTCGAACTTGCTACACAAGCACCCACTGTAAAATCACACACAGACAATCCTAACAACGAAGAAGGATTTATCATCATCAAAGACATTCCGGTAATTTTTGAGGGAGCCGAACTGAATGTACCACAAATCAATTCGCAGCAAGGACGTTCAGGCTACCTGCACACACCGAACTTTATCAATCCCATGCCGGCACGTACCAAGTTCCATCGTTTTAAAGACGATCCCATGATGCAGGCAAGACTGAACAATCCGCAAGTTTCGGCCGCAACAACCCAACAACCTGCCGAATTAACCCCACAGCCTGTTCAGCAACAAACAGCTGAACCCCCTATACCTACCCCCTCAATCCCTGCACCCGAAACCCATTTGCTCGAAGGCCGGGGCGTGCTCGAAATTGTGCCCGAAGGCTTTGGCTTCCTCCGCTCATCGGACTATAATTATTTGGCTTCGCCAGATGATATTTATGTATCGCCGGCCCAGATTCGCCAATTTGGACTCAAACCCGGTGATGTGATTGAAGGGAAAGTTAAAATTCCACGCGAAGGCGAAAAGTTCTTTGCACTGACCGACATTCACCACATTAACGGCCTAACACCCGAAAATGTACGCGACCGCATCTCGTTTGAACATTTGGTACCCCTCTTTCCCGACGAGAAATTCAATCTTTGCAACGGCAGCAGCGCTGATACCACCTCGTGCCGCATTGTAGACCTTTTCACCCCTATCGGCAAAGGTCAGCGTGCCTTGATTGTAGCACAACCCAAAACGGGTAAAACCATGCTCATGAAGGACATTGCAAACGCCATTGCCCGCAACCATCCCGACACTTACTTGATGATGCTGCTCATTGATGAACGTCCTGAAGAGGTTACTGACATGATGCGCACTGTCAAGGCCGAAGTGATTGCTTCAACATTCGACGAACCAGCATCACGCCACGTGAAAATTGCAGGTATTGTACTCGACAAAGCCAAGCGTATGGTTGAATGCGGACACGATGTTGTTATCTTCCTCGACTCTATAACCCGACTGGCACGTGCCTACAACACCGTTGCCCCTACTTCGGGTAAAATTCTTTCGGGTGGTGTAGATGCCAATGCACTCCAAAAGCCCAAACGATTTTTCGGTGCTGCCCGCAATATTGAGGGCGGCGGATCGCTGACCATCATTGCCACGGCACTAATCGATACCGGTTCGAAAATGGACGAAGTTATTTTCGAGGAGTTTAAGGGTACCGGTAACATGGAACTCCAGCTCGATCGTATGCTCTCAAACAAGCGCATCTTCCCTGCCATCAACATTGTAGCCTCATCAACCCGCCGCGACGACTTGCTGCAGGATAAACTTACACAAGACCACATGTGGATTCTTCGTAACTATATATCGGAAATGAACTCTGTTGAAGCTATGAACGATGTGAAACGCCGCATTGAGAATACCAAAAACAACGAAGAGTTTCTAGTTTCAATGAAAGGGTAAAATAGCCCACAGGTGTTCAAATTTATTACAATTAAACATCTATTTCATACAGCAGAAAGCCGCATATCTTCAGTAATATGAAGGTATGCGGCTTTCTTTCTGCTTACCGGAAATACGCCTATTGATAGCAAAGACGAAACATTCCAAAATCTTGACAAAACCCTTTTTACTGCAAATAAGGATTTCGCTCACGTTCATCACCTATTGTTGTTGCATCACCATGGCCAGGTAGTACTTTAACATGGTCGGGCAATGCCAAGATGCGCGTTTTGAGCGCATGAATTAATTGAGACTCACTTCCACCGAGCAAATCACAACGGCCTATTTCGCACCGGAACAAACTATCGCCACTAAAGAGAATCCCCTCTTTTTCGGCATACAGACACACACCACCCGGAGTATGTCCGGGTGTAGCTATCACCTTTAGTTTGCTATTGCCTACCATCAGTTCATCACCATCATGAAAATACCGTTCCACCGGGGGGAGTTGTAAGGTAAACTCCCGATGCATAAACATGCGCATCTGATCGATTGCAGCCTCATAAACCGGCTGTTCATCGGCTGAGAGTTCTATTTTTACTCCAAAGTCTTCGTATACCGAATAAGCACCAAACAAATGGTCAAAATGTCCGTGCGTATTATACAAATGCTTGAGTTTAAGATTTCGACGGTCTATAAATCCACGAATAGCCTTGTGCTCTTCAGGATAATAAGCACCGCAGTCTATCAATGCGGCCTCGCCCGTCTCGTCCCAGAGAAGATAACAATTCTCCTCAATCATATTAACGATAAATCTTGTAATCTGCATCATAAGACCTTCAATTACTATTAACTTTCAACCTACAAACGAATGTAGGTTACCTTCTTGGTTTCAAAAAACTCCTCTTCAAAATACTGACTCAAGTCCCACACCTCAGAACACTTGGCAAACGGAGCAAGTTCAACCGACATATCGCCTCCCTTCAGGCATATCAAGCCGTTAGGCAAAGCATTATGCTGCTCGTGATGCACGTTTTTACGAACCAACTTTACTAAATCTGCCGCATTCATAACAGCACGACTTACTACAAAGTCGTACTTCGCTTTTTCTTCCACCACATTACGATGCTCGGCCACTACATTTTTCAAGCCAATACCCTCAGCCACAGCCTGCGCAACCCGAACCTTCTTACCTATGCTATCAATAAGTTTGAAAGAAGTTTCGGGAAACAAAATAGCCAACGGAATACCTGGAAAACCGCCACCGGTTCCAATATCCATCACATGGGTTCCTGCCTTGAAACTAATTGTCTTAGCGATACCTAAAGAATGCAACACGTGATGCTCATAGAGATTATCGATATCTTTACGCGAAATCACGTTGATTTTTGCGTTCCACTCACGATAAAGCGCGTCTAACTGTTCAAATTGAGAACGCTGCTCGTTGGTCAAATCCGGAAAATAGCGAAAAATAATGTCTACTGCCATAAGTCGTTTGATTGATGCAGCAAAGATACAGCAAGACGAGCGATAACAAAAGAAAAAGTTGCACGAAATATGCATTTTGACACAATCTACTGCTATATACTACTACTCACACAGGCAGAACCCATCCTTTCAAACATAAACTGCAACCCTATAGATTAAGACTGCAACAAGTTGAATGCGTTGTATGTACTTATAAATAATCAATTGAGCTGCTATTGCCCAACGCAACAATCCCGCAACTGCTCATACACTCAAACATCAATTGAGCTGGTATTGCCCAACGCAACAATTCCACTATTGCTCATACACTCAAACATCAAGCAACCGAACAAAGGTTGCCAAATTGAGATGTCAAGCCAGTACAACCATGCCCTTACTGGCACTCAAATGATACAAAAGAGGCGCAAACTCCATAGAACCCCCCTCAGAAAATCAAAACTATGGCACATTTTTTCCAAGTATCACAATTTTGTCGTAACTTTGCTTGCGCGAAATTTAGGTTGCGTTGCAACTGAGCTGTTGCAGAACTGATTTTGCAAAGTTCAACAAGTGCAATACACCCACAGTTTCATTGAAAAATTAGAAACCCCATAAAGAATTTTATCGTGTCAGAGACTAAGTACATTTTCGTTACTGGAGGCGTAGCTTCCTCCTTGGGCAAAGGCATTATAGCCGCTTCAATTGGCAAGCTGCTTCAGGCCCGCGGGTTCAACATCACCATCCAGAAATTCGACCCGTACATCAACATTGACCCGGGTACGCTCAACCCCTACGAACACGGCGAATGCTATGTAACCGATGACGGCCAGGAAACTGACTTGGACCTCGGACACTATGAGCGCTTTACTGGTATCCAGACCACCCGTTACAACAACTTTACGACCGGCCGTATTTACCAGAGCGTAATTGACAAAGAGCGCCGCGGTGACTACTTAGGCAAAACTATTCAGGTTATACCCCACATTACCGACGAAATCAAACGCGACATGCTCTTTTTGGGCAAAAAGCATAAATACGACTTCGTTATAACCGAAATTGGCGGTACCGTTGGTGATATTGAGAGCCAGCCCTTCCTTGAAGCTATCCGACAACTTAAATGGGAGTTAGGAAAAAATGCTGTTTGCGTTCACCTTACCTATGTTCCCTATCTGTCGGCTGCCGGCGAACTTAAAACCAAGCCGACACAGCACTCAGTTAAAGAGTTGCAGAGTTTGGGTATACAGCCCGACATCCTGGTGCTTCGTGCTGAACACGAACTTGGTTCAAGCCTTCGTCGCAAAATTGCCAACTTCTGCAACGTATCACCCGATGCTGTTGTACAGAGTCTTGACCAACCTACTATATACGAGGTTCCCCTCCGTATGCAAGAACAAGAACTCGATGCTACCATCTTACGCAAACTTGGCATGACTGTAGGCGAAACTCCGGGACTCGGCCCCTGGCGCTCCTTCTTGGATCGTCGCCACAAGGCTACCGAAGTAATCAATGTTGGACTAGTAGGCAAATACGACTTACAGGATGCCTATAAAAGTATTCTTGAAGCCTTGTCGCAAGCTGGTACCTACAACGACCGTAAGGTGAAATGCCACTTTATCAACAGCGAAAAGATTAACTCCGAAACGGTAGCAACCATGCTCGAGGGTATGGATGGTTATGTTATTTGTCCGGGATTCGGACAACGTGGCATTGAAGGCAAAATTATTGCCGCACAATACTGCCGCGAACACAACAAGCCCACTTTCGGTATTTGCCTTGGCATGCAAATGATGGTCATTGAATTCGGTCGCAACGTGCTTGGCTATGACGATGCTAACTCGGTTGAAATGGACTCCAAGACAACACACAACGTCATTGACATCATGGAGGACCAAAAGAACATTACCAACATGGGAGGCACCATGCGCTTAGGAGGCTATGAATGTACGCTTCGCGAAGGTAGCCGCGTACGTGCCATCTACGGCAAAGAGGTAATCCGCGAACGTCACCGCCACCGCTATGAATTCAATAACGACTTCCGCACCGAATACGAACAGGCTGGCATGGAATGCGTAGGAACAAACCCCGATACAGACTTGGTTGAAATTGTAGAAATACCTGAACTCGACTGGTATGTAGGCACGCAGTTCCACCCGGAATACTCCAGCACGGTACTCAAGCCCCATGCACTCTTCCTTGACTTTGTACATGCCTGCATCAAACAGGTTGAAAACAAATAAGCACTTACATTTTACCATTAAACCAACCCATCTCTCTATAAAGGGAAATACGGATGCTCCGGTTTTTGTGATACTCTGAACAACATGCGGAGCTGCGGCTCAAGCCACAGCTCCGCTATTATGCTATCATAAAGGTAAAGCACCGAACTCCCCTCCTTAACATAACAGAAAAACCATTATGGATAAAAACACCATCATCGGTCTGGTGCTAATGGCTGCCGTACTCATTGGTTTTAGCTGGTACAACAGCAACCAGCAAAGCCAATTGCAACAAGTGCAGCAACCGACCGAACAGGCAGCTAATGCCGAAAAGCCTATTACTGCTGCACAAGCACTCGCTGAAAAGGCTGCCGCTGATAGCGCCGATATCTTCTTTACGGCTACCCAAGGCAAAAACCAAGAAGTTGTACTCCGAAACAATAAGGTAAATATCAAAATCGGCACTAAGGGAGGTACCATCAGTGAAGTTCGCCTCAACGAGTATAAAAGCTATAAAGACTTTGCTGCCAAACGTGAGAACTCACTGCTACTCTATTCGGCAAAAGATGCCGCTCTTGACTTTACCATCGATACTAAAGAGAGCCAACTCACCTTCTCCAACTATTACTTTACGCCGATAAATGCCACTGACAGCACGGTAACCATGCGACTCACGGCTAAAGATGGAGCTACACTCGACCTTGAATACAAGTTGCTGCCCAACAACTATCTTGTAAACTTCAGCATTAAGACTAACGGACTGCAAAAGTATTTGCCCGCTTCGGCTAAAAACATTAAACTGGCATGGCGTGACCGCGTTGCCCAACACGAAAAGGGCTTCTACTTCGAGAACATGTACTCCACGCTGACCTACAAACTGCATGCTGACGATGCAGAACATTTATCGGAAGCCGAAACTGTATCTGAAAGCATTACCAACGAGGTTGACTGGATAGCCTTTAAGAACCAGTACTTCAGTTCTGTACTTATGGGCGCTCAGCCTTTCAATAATGTAGACCTCAAAAGCGAACAACTGCCCGAAGACTGCGGCTACCTGAAAAACTTCCATGCCAACTTGATGGCCGGATTCGACCCGACTGGAGCCAAAGCTACTGAATTCCAATTCTATTTTGGTCCCAATAACTACCGCCTACTGCAGTCGATGAATGACCACAAAATTTCAGAGCACAACAACGACCTTCAAGAACTCGTATACCTGGGCTGGCCTATTGTTAAATGGATTAACCGCTACTTCACACTCTACGTATTCGACTTCTTTACCCGCCTGGGATTGCCCATGGGTATTGTGCTGCTGCTCATCACACTGCTGCTCCGCGTAATTGTTTATCCGCCTACACGCAAAAGTTTTATGAACAGCGCCAAAATGCGTGTACTCAAGCCCAAAGTTGACGTAATTACGGCTAAATACCCCCGACAGGAAGATGCCATGAAGCGCCAGCAAGAAATAATGATGCTCTACTCACAACATGGAGTAAGCCCTATGGGCGGCTGCTTACCCATGCTCATCCAAATGCCTATTTGGATTGCCATGTTCAACTTTGTGCCTAACGCTATTGAACTGCGCCAACAAAGTTTCCTTTGGGCTGACGACCTTTCAACCTACGACAGCATCATCTCATGGGACTACAACATTTGGGGATTAGGTAATCACCTTAGTCTGTTCTGTCTCCTTTTCTGCGCGACGAACTTACTTTACAGCTACATGACCATGCGCCAACAACGCGAAGCGATATCTGGCAACGAACAGGCTCAGCAAATGAAAATAATGCAGTGGATGATGATGCTTATGCCGCTCTTCTTCTTCTTCATGTTCAATAAATACTCGGCTGGTCTGAACTACTACTACTTCATTTCGCTGCTCTTCAGCGCATTGACCATGTGGTGGATTCGCCGCACCACCAACGATAAGGAATTGCTGGCTAAACTCGAAGCAAACTTCGAAGCAAACAAAAACAATCCTAACAAAAAACCTAGCGGACTGGCTGCCCGACTCGAGGCACTGCAAAAACAACAGGAGGAAATGATGAAGCAGCGTAACGCCAATCGCAAATAAGCATATTCTATAAAATCTTTGTACCATGCGCCCCGGAACTGACTAACCATCAATTCCGGGGCGTTATGTTACTACCATGCCACAAATAAAAACTGACAATCAAAAACCACTTCTTATCTGCACGCATGCCACGTTCTACTACAGATAGGAAACTGCGTAAGAAAGATAGTTACACAAATACCACATATTTCACCCAATAATAATCCGCAAAACTCAATAAACCTGCAAAACAAAGCGGTGCTTGCCGCGCCCCTTGACAAATAGCCCGGGTTGTTTTTCTTTGAGCTATCTTCTTATACAAAAGTTTGTAGGAAAAGAAAATAATTGTAACTTTGCATTTAGCCTTTTAAGAATTAGTAGTTGACAGATGCACACGCACCCGATTTCATTTCTTAAGGCTTAACGATTGAGCAGCCCAGTGCATGCACAACTGCGCACATCTACTTTCAATCCTATGAAGTACCTAAACCTAAAAACCTAACACCATCCATACAACTCGCCTGTTGACCGGCAAACGTTGGTCGGCAGGCTTTATGCTTTATAATCATGATGAATTTAAAGACCATGCTTACAGCCTCAACCATGATGCTGGCAACAGCAGGCAGTCTGCAGGCCGAAAACGCCGACGAAGCTTTTATCGGCAAGCAGCAGCCCACACTTAGTGGCGACCGCATGACACCCGAAGCCCTGTGGGCAATGGGACGCATCGGCGGTTTCAGCCTCTCCCCCAATGGCCAGCAGGCCGTATACGCTGTGAGCTATTACAGTGTACAACAAAATAAAAGTCATTCAGTTTTATACACGCTGAACTTAAATAACAAACAAACCAAGCAACTCACAACGAGCAAACTGAGTGAAAGCGGAGCTACCTACATTGACGGGGGCAAAAGTATCGTATACCTCTCGTCCGAATCTGGTAGCAGTCAAGTATGGATGATGAATGCTGATGGTACCGGACGCAAGCAAATTTCGCATACTCCGAAAGATGTAGCAGGATTTCTCTTCTCACCCGATGAAAAGCAAGTGATACTGGTAATGGAAGTAGACCAAAATCACGCTATTGCTAAAAACGATGCCGACCTTCCCAAAGCTACCGGCATGGTTATCAACGACTTAATGTACAAGCATTGGGATACCTACGTAACCACGGCACCACACCCCTTTGTAGCTACATTCGATGGCAACAGCATTGGCTCAGCTAAAGACCTGCTCGAAGGCGAACCCTATGAAAGTCCAATGATGCCTTTTGGCGGTACCGAGCAATTGGCCTGGAGCCCCGATTCCAAACAGATTGCATACACCTGCCGCAAAAAGGTAGGTAAAGACTACGCAATCAGCACAGACAGCGACATCTATCTCTACGAATTGGCCACCGGGAAAACCAAAAACCTGTGCAAACCCGAAGGATTTACACCCGCAGTTGTCGAGGCAGAACGTTCGCTACAAAATCAGGCCGTAAACCAACAGTCTTCTGACTGCAACATGGGATACGACCAAAATCCGCAATTTTCGCCCGACGGCCGGTATGTCGCTTGGAGCAGCATGAAGCGCGATGGCTACGAAAGCGATCGTACCCGCCTGTGCGTTCTCGATTTGGCAACCGGCAAAAAACGCTATGTGACCGAGAAGTTCGAAAGCGGAGTCAACGAGTTTTGCTGGGCACCCAATAGTCAAACACTTTACTTTACCGGCGTTTGGCATGGAAAAACCCAAATCTATTCTACCAACCTAAAGGGCGAACATCAAGCCTTGACTGACGATGTTGCCGATTACTCTTTAATTGGGGTATCATCCGATGGACTGACTCTTTACGCCAAACGTCATAGCATAAGCCAAGCCGACGAGGTATACCGCCTGAACCTCAGAACGCGAAGCCGCTACCCCGAGGTTGATCAACTAACATTCGAAAACAAATACTTTTACGACAATCTGACCTTTGGCAAGGTTGAGGAACGCTGGGTTGCTACAACTGATGGTAAAAAAGAACTATGCTGGGTCATCTATCCCCCTCACTTTAATCCGGCTAAAAAATACCCCACCCTGCTCTTCTGTCAAGGCGGCCCCCAATCACCAGTCAGCCAATTTTGGAGCTACCGTTGGAACTTCCAGATAATGGCTGCCAACGACTATATTATCATTGCCCCCAACCGCCGCGGACTACCAGGCTTTGGCATGGAATGGCTTGAACAAATATCGGGCGACTTCTCCGGACAATGCATGCAGGACTACCTCAGCGCCATTGACGATATAGCCAAAGAGCCCTATGTCGACCGCGATCGCTTAGGAGCTGTCGGCGCTAGTTTCGGAGGCTATAGTGTTTACTGGTTGGCCGGAAATCACAACAAACGCTTCAAGTGTTTTATAGCCCATGACGGTATCTACAATACGCAGCAGCAGTATGTCGAAACCGAAGAGCTCTGGTTCACCAACTGGGATATGGGTAGTGCACCTTGGATAAAAGACGAACAACAACAGGTAAAAAAGGTATATGCCACCTCACCCCACCTCTACGTCGACCGTTGGGACACGCCAATACTCTGCATTCATGGTCAACGCGACTTCCGCATTGAGTACACTCAAGCCGAATCAGCCTTTACTGCTGCCCGCTTACGCGGACTTGATGCTCAGCTCTTGCTATTCCCTGACGAGAATCATTGGGTATTAAAGCCTCAAAATGGCATTCTCTGGCAGCGCACCTTCTTCCGCTGGCTCGATAAATATCTAAAGAAATAAACAATACTTTAATACATCGCTTTTAATTCTTAAAACAAAATGAAAGAAGCAATTCAACACAGGCTCAACGACTCTGCAGTAGCCCGTTGGACCGCCTTGATTTTGGTGGCCTCGATGATGTTCTTTGCCTACATGTTTGTAGACATGATGTCGCCACTCCAACAAATGGTAGAAAAAGAGTGCGGTTGGACACCCGACGTTTTTGGAACTTATGCAGCTAGCGAATATCTGCTCAACGTCTTTGGCTTTCTGATTATTGCAGGTGTAATCCTTGATAAATGTGGCATCCGCTTTACCGGTACACTGTCGGCCTCACTCATGTTTGCGGGAGCCTGCTTAAAGTTCTATGCCATCAGTCCTGCTTTTGCTGGCACAGCTTTCGAAAGTTGGCTGAATTCATGGTGGGTATCGATGCCTGCCAGTGCAAAATTGGCTTCGTTCGGCTTCATGATTTTTGGTTGCGGCTGCGAAATGGCTGGAACCACAGTATCTAAAGCCATTGCCAAATGGTTTAAGGGCAAAGAAATGGCCTTGGCTATGGGTCTTGAAATGGCCATTGCCCGTATCGGTGTATTTGCCATTTTCTCTATCTCACCCATCATTCACCGTAACTTCGGCACAGTAGCAGCTCCCGTTGGTTTCTGCACTGCACTTTTGCTCATTGGTCTCATTTGCTATATTACCTTCAGCATTATGGACCGTAAACTCGATAAGCAAATGGGTATTACCCAACAAGGAGATAGTGAAGAAGAGTTCAAGGTTTCTGACCTCAAAGCCATCCTTACCAGCCGAATATTCTGGGTTGTAGCACTGCTTTGCGTACTCTATTATTCAGCCATATTCCCCTTCCAGCGCTATGGTGCTAACATGCTCCAGTGCAACCTTGATGGTATCTCGGCCGAAGCAGCTTCCAACATTTTCCGCTGGTTCCCCATCGGCGCTGCTGTCATCACTCCGTTCCTCGGCTCCTTCCTCGACCATAAAGGTAAAGGTGCTACCATGCTCATGTGCGGTGCCTTGCTACTTATTGGCTGTCACTTGGTATTTGCCTTTGTACTGCCCGCTACTCATAGCGAACTTATAGCTTACTCCACCATTGTTATTCTTGGCGTTTCGTTTGCTCTCGTGCCTGCAGCCTTGTGGCCTAGCGTACCCAAGATTATCGACGAAAAAGTTTTGGGTAGTGCTTACTGTTTGATTTTCTGGGTTCAGAACATCGGTTTGTGCTTTGTACCCAAAATCATCGGTAATGTATTGGCTTCGTCAAACGAAGATAACCCTGCTGTAATCGCAGCCAAAGCTGCCAATAAAGATTTTATCCCCTACGACTATACCACCCCGCTGATTATCTTTGCTGGTTTTGGTGTTGCCGCACTCCTGTTAGCTGTATATCTCAAATTAATTGACAAGAAGAATGGCTACGGACTCGAAGAGCCCAACATCAAGGGATAATCTCTTGAAATATATCTAAACTTATAACCCCGCGAGGCAAGTTCTGATTATATAGAACTTGCCTCGCTTCATATGAATGTTACATGAACAATCTACACAAACCAGGTAGCATAGCCAACAATGTATGCAATACATTTGATGGCTATTTGCAGTTAAATACGTAACTTTGCAGTTAAAATTAACAACCATCCAATATATGTTACATTCATTTAAGGCAACAGCCTCATTAATCTTGCTGCTGTCAGCACTGCCCGCTCAGGCAGAAAACGAAGAGCCGACAAAGATTATAAATGAGTCGGAAACTGAAGGATATACCCTTAGCGTTAAAAATCCGGACAACAACTCCAAACTACTGCAAACCATGCAGCCCACCATGAAGTTTGGCGGCTACATCATCGGCAAATACTCCATCAGCGACCGCCGTCAACAGCCCACTAATGGAGGATTCGATCTGCGCTTTGTACGATTGTATGCCGACGGACACGTATTCAAAGACTTCTACTACAAGTTTCAACTTGAGGTAAACGGAGCACCTGGCGAAGACAAAGGTCCTCGTGTTGTAGATGCATTTATGGAATGGCAGAAGTTCGACTTCCTTCGCGTAAAGTTAGGACAGTTTAAGCGTCCTTTCGGATTTGAAAATCCCTACAGCCCGCTCAAGGTTGGCTATGGATGCTACTCACAAGCTACAATGAAGATTGCCTCTATTGGCGACCGCAACGGTGAGCATAAAAGTTCCGGACGCGACCTTGGTATACAGATACAAGGCGACCTGCTACCTGCTGCCGATGGCCACAAATGGATTCACTACCAAATAGGATTCTTCAACGGACAAGGCATTAACCACTCCGACCGAGACCACCACAAAGACCTTATTGGAGGCCTTTGGATTTCGCCTATCAAAGATTTAGCCATTGGCGGTTTTGGCTGGAACGGAAAATACACAAACGAGAAGTTCGATGCAACCAACCCCAAACACCTCAAAAGTGTAAAACGCGTACGTTGGGGGGTAGGCTTGAAGTATGAAAGCGACTGGACACTTCGCGGCGAATATATGAGTTCGGTGGGCGGAGTAGTAACCGATGCTGCAGCACCCGACCGCTCTGATGCCTGGTATGCAACCCTTGGAGTTCCTGTTGTCAAAAATCTTAAACTCTACGCCCGCTACGACTGCTACCGCCATGCCAAAACTTGGAGTTCACTGCGTACCGACTACGGGCTTTCAGGAAACTATTACTTAGGCAAAAACCTTATTTTCCAGCTGAACTACACCTTTACCGACGACCGCCAAACACGTAACTTCGGAAAGGGAGACTCGCACTATAACACCTTTGATGTACAAGTTACAGCTCGCTTTTAACAAAAGTATATCATACAGATCCCCACAGAGTGCAACCCCTCCCTATAATGCACCATGTACCCATCTCCCATTTTAAAAAGGGAAATAGAAATGGAGCCTCCCAATATGTGGGAGGTTCCATTTTTCGCCAAAAATGCGCTAAAATTCGCCCTTCATACATTTAATGCACCAGTTTGCAGATGGGTTTAGGCAAAAACAGCTATTTTTGCACATAGAATGAATATGTATATGCATACACCCTGTTTAAGCAAGCGGCTTGTGCCCGCCTTTCATCCTATCAGGATTTTCCTGCTCGTGTCAGTGCTCACAGCAAGTAATGCGCAAGCTCAAGTCACACCACAGGATAAAGTGGTCACCCTCACCACCGACTCATCGATTGTAACCCCTACAGATACCCTTGCCCATACTCCTCCCAAACGAAATATCGTAACAAAGCTAATCGATTATTTTCGTAACTCCAATAAGCAGCGCCCCGAAAAAAAAGTCGACTTCGGTGTACTGCCCGGACCGCACTACTCCGGAACAACAGGTTTAGGACTTGGCATCTTAGGTACAGCTACCTATACAACCGATTTGGCCGACAAGTCTCTGCCACGCTCCAATGCCTCGGTCTATACCGATATGACTACTGGCGGTTTCTTTTTAGTTGGGTTAAAAGGTAGCCACATCTTCCCGAAGGAGAGATTCAGACTCGATTACAAGCTGAACCTCTCCACATTCAGCACGCAATTTTGGGGCATTGGATACGATTTGGCTGATAACGATCATAACGAAACAGACTATCGGCGCAACCGCATCATTGCTATGGCGCGTTTCATGTTTAAACTTGCGCCCAACACCTATATCGGCCCCATTTTACAATATCGCTTTTTTCAAGCCAGAGGTGTAGACAAAGACTTTGTCCATCTTTGGCAAGGACAAGACCACACTCTGAATGCTTATACCGCGGGACTCTCTTTTACCTACGACTCACGCGACTTTATGCTGAATGCCACACGCGGCGTATTTTTGCAACTTGACCAAACTTTCTCCCCACGCTTTTTGGGTAACGGAAAATATGGTTTCTCTTCAACCGAACTGACCTTATCATCCTACAAAAAGTTATGGAAAGGTGCGGTTCTTGCCGGCGAACTTCATGGCCTGTTCAATTATGGTCACACACCATGGGCCCTGCTCAGCGAAGTAGGTTCAAATGACCGCATGCGCGGATACTATGAAGGCCGCTACCGCGACAAAAACTTGATTGAAGGGCAAATAGAATTACGTCAGCATATCAAGGGACGCAATGGTGCCGTAGCATGGGTAGGCATGGCCAATGTCTTTCCCCAATTTAATCAGGCAGCCTGGCGTAAAACCCTTCTAAACGCTGGTATCGGCTATCGCTGGGAATTCAAAAAGGGCATCAACGTACGTATCGACTATGGCTTTACACGCAATGGAGGAGGTTTCATTTTCAATATAAACGAAGCCTTCTAACCCCCCTTACAAGCAAACCTAATATTACAGCATATGAACTTTAGATTTATCATCCTGCAGGCAGCCTTCCTGCTGATTGGCGCCACAACGGCAAAAGCCATTCCTTACTTCCCCCAATTCAATCAGGAGGAGGCACAAGACGGAAACATAGAGTACATAAGTAAAGGCAACTTTGAGTCGTGGTCTTCACAAACCATCAAAGAAAGTGGAATCATTGGCGGCCATACCGTCAATCTCATGCATATTGGTGCACCATGGGGTTCATCAAACGTATGGGCCAAAGTTTCGGGCGTAACCAAAACAAACGTCAGCGTCTACCGCGATGAGCATCCTGGACACGGACACTGCGCAAAACTTTATACTCACATTGTAGAGGCTAAGGTTCTTGGCATCATCAATATTAAAGTATTAGCAGCAGGTTCTATCTTTTTGGGCAACACCATCCAGCCCATTCGCGACACTAAGAATCCCATGGCCAAACTTAATGCCGGGCTACCCTTTACAAAACGTCCGAAAGCTCTGATGTTTGACTATAAAACACACATTGTGCCCGGAAACCGCATCCGCCAGAATGGTATTACCAAGGGATCAACGATAGCAGGACAGGACATGGCAGACTGCATCCTTTATTTACAAAAGCGTTGGGAAGATGCCAAAGGTAATATCTACGCCAAACGTGTGGGTACCATGGTGCACCGCTTCAATAAAAGCACGGGTTGGACAAACAATGCTCGCTTCACCATTCACTATGGCGACATTCGCCAACAAAACTTTTACAGCTCAGCGTGGGCCCTCACCTCTGGCAGTGTTACCAAGTACGCCCGCAATTCTAAAGGAAAAATGGTTCCTGTTAAAGAAGTAGGTTGGGCTGATGCCAATGAAACACCTACCCACATTGTGCTCCAATTCGACTCAAGCCACGGAGGTGCATACATCGGAACCGTAGGCAATACCCTATGGATTGATAACGTCAGATTGGTATACTAAATTCCCAAAAACAAATTCATACATCATTACAAACAGGGAAGCCACTTCATGGCTTCCCTGTTTTACGTTAACCTATACCATCCCTTCAAACCCAGCCATTTTTGTTAAGCAGAATTACTAAATTAAATAGTTGAACAAAGGTAAGGAACTAAAAAAACATAATAACGCTACAAATACCGAAAACTTACGGGCTATTATTAGTTTTTAAGGTGTAAATTTGCCTGTAAATTCATCTTGCCCTCATTCGCTCTGATACCCGGAACCCCGAAATAAGCCATGAAGGCAATACTCTTTGCATAAACATTACATTTAATATTATTCATCAAACATGAAGAAAATCGCTTTATGGATGCTCTCCGCTGTGCTTCTTACAGCCTGCGGCAGCAAGTCACAACAAATGCCCGGAGCCAACAACGACTTCGCAGTAGTAACCGTGCAAACCACGGAAGCAGATTTGAAAACAACGTACCCCGCTACTATTAAAGGTATGCAGGATATCGAAATCCGTCCAAAAGTTTCGGGCTATCTCACCCGCCTTTTGGTTGATGAAGGTGCAACCGTACGTAAGGGGCAACCACTATTCTTGATCGATTCGGAACAATTCCGCGCTGCTGTCAACGCAGCACAGGCACAAGTGCGCGTATGCAAATCAAACATTGCAACTCAAAAGCTTACCGTTGAAAACAAGCGCATGCTCTTCAAACAAAACATCATTTCGAGCTATGATCTTCAAATGGCCGAAAACACACTGGCTTCGTACGAAGCTCAGTTAGCTTCTGCCCAAGCCAATCTTCAAAGCGCCAAAGACAACCTCCGCTGGTGCACCGTCTCAAGTCCTGCCGATGGTGTTGTTGGTTCTATCCCCTATCGCGTAGGTAGCCTCGTCAGTGCCTCAAGCGCACAGCCTCTGACAACGGTATCGAATATCGACGAAATGTATGTTTATTTTTCGATGACCGAAAAGCAATTATTGGGCCTCACCCGCGAACAAGGTGGACTTAAGGCAGCATTGAACAAAATGCCAGCCGTATCACTCGTTCTGGCCGATGGTAGCCAATTCAGCCAAAGCGGTGTTGTAAGCACTATCAGCGGTGTAATCGACCAGTCTACAGGTTCTGTTCAGATGCGTGCTACTTTCAAGAATCCTAACCACGTTCTTCGCTCAGGCGGTACCGGTTCTGTTCTTGTACCTATTCATGCAAAAGACGCCATCCAGGTTCCCCAAAAGTCAACCTTCGACATCCAGAACAAAAAGTTCGTGTACGTTCTCGGTAAAGGCAATACCGTTGAAGCACGCGAAATCACGGTACTCCAGCAAAACAACGGACAAACTTTTGTTGTAACCAACGGACTTAAAACCGGCGAGCGTATTGTAATTGATGGCGTTAACCAACTCAAAAATGGCATGAAGATTAACCCCATTACTCCTGCACAAGCTGCTGCTGCCGAACAAAAGGCCAAGAAGGCTCTTAAAGACGGCAAAATGCCCGGTGAAAACTAATCTGAGTACTCACAAATCACAAAAAAGTCCTTTTACAATGCAGCATGCCGCACCTTCCAACAGCGGCTTACAGTCATCTCACACTGCATGACCACCTGCAGCCAAAAGGCCAAATATTATGCAATTAGACAGATTTATTAACCGCCCGGTGCTCTCCACTGTAATCTCAGTGGTTATTGTCATTTTGGGTATATTGGGTTTGGTGTCCTTGCCTGTAACCCAATACCCCGACATCGCACCTCCTACCATTCAGGTTAGCACAACCTATAATGGTGCCAATGCCCAAACCGTTTTGAACTCGGTGATTGCTCCGCTTGAAGAGCAAATCAACGGTGTAGAAAACATGGACTACATGTCTTCAACCGCTACGAATACGGGTCGTGCTACCATTGATATTACTTTTAAGCAGGGAACCGATCCTGATATGGCTGCCGTTAACGTGCAGAACCGTGTATCAATGGCACAAGGTCTGTTGCCTTCCGAAGTAACACAAGTCGGCGTTATCACCCAAAAGCGTCAGAGTTCGATGCTTCTTATCTTCTCGATTGTCGACGAAACAGATAAATACGATGCTTCGTTTATCGAGAACTATGCCAAGATTAACATCATGCCGCAGATTCAGCGTGTAAAAGGTGTGGGCGATGCAATGGTGATGGGTGCAGACTACTCAATGCGTATCTGGCTCGATCCGCAAAAGATGGCAGAATATCACTTGATGCCTGCTGACATTACCGGTGTGCTTGCTGAACAAAGTATCGAAGCTGCACCTGGTAGTATCGGCGAACGCCAAAACCAGACCTTCCAGTATACCTTGCGTTATCGCGGCCGCTTGAGCGATGTTCCTGAATTCGAAAACATGGTCATTCGTTCTAATCCTGATGGAACAATCATCCGTGTAAAAGATGTGGCACGTATTGAATTGGGACGTAGCTCTTACGCCTTCTCAGGTAAGGTAAATGGTCATACTTCTGTTTCGGCCATCATCATGCAGGTAGCCGGTTCAAACGCTACCCAGATTGTAAAGGATATTGAAACCCTTTTGAAAGACTGCGAAAAAGACCTTCCCGACGGTATGGCCATCATGGTGGCACAAAACGTTAACGACTTCCTCTTCGCATCTATTCATGAAGTTATCAAAACCTTGATTGAGGCATTTATTCTTGTCTTTATTGTGGTTTATATCTTCCTGCAAGACTTCCGCTCTACCCTTATTCCCGCCATTGCCATCCCCGTGGCTTTGATTGGTACCTTCTTTGCACTCTACCTGATTGGCTTCTCGCTCAACTTGCTTACACTTTCAGCAATGGTCTTAGCAATTGCTATTGTGGTCGACGATGCCATTGTGGTGGTCGAGGGTGTACACGCCAAACTCGATCAGGGTTACACCTCCTCACATAAGGCATCTATCGACGCCATGCGCGAATTAGGCGGTGCTATCGTATCCATTACTTTGGTCATGATGGCTGTGTTCGTTCCGGTAAGTTTCATGTCGGGTACAGCAGGTACCTTCTACCGTCAGTTCGGTTTAACGATGGCCATTGCTATCGGTTTCTCTGCACTGAATGCCTTGACGCTCTCACCTGCACTTTGCGCCATTTTGCTTAAGCCTCACCACAAAGAGGGCGAAGAAGGCGATTCGCTGAAACAACGTATGGGCAAAGCCTACAAAGCTGCCGGCCAAACCATGTACCAGCGTTATGCCGAAGCCATTGGCCGTATCCTGCACCCCAGCGTAACGCTTATCTTCATCTGCATTGCTATCCTGGGCATGATTTTCGGTGGTTTCAACTTCGACTCTCACCCCATCATCACCATCCTTCTCTCCATCGTATCTATCCTCGGTGTGCTTGGACTTTCAACTAAAAAGTTCCAGAACTCCTTCAACAATTCTTACGAAAATATTTTGAAGAGATACAAGAAGGATATTCTGAAGTTCATTCAGCGCCCCACCCTTTCTTTGGGTATTGTAGGTGCTTCTATTGCACTCCTCGTATGGTTGATGAACATCACACCTACAGCCATGGTACCCAACGAAGATACCGGAACCATTATGGGTGCTGTAACAATGCCTCCCGGTACCTCGCAGGACCGCACTGAAGAATACCTGAATCGTGTAGACAGCCTCGTTCGTTCAGTACCTGCAGTCGAAATGAGTACGGTAATTTCCGGCTATAGTTTTATTGGTGGTCAAGGTCCCTCGTATGGTTCTTTCATCATCAAACTCAAGAACTGGGAAGAACGCTCAATGAAGGAAAGTTCAACGGTTGTATTTGCCAACCTTTACCTCCGCTCACGCGATGTATTCAAGGATGCACAGGTACTCTTCTTCCAGCCGCCTATGATTTCGGGTTACGGTGTAACCAATGGTTTTACCATGAACCTTCAAGACCGTACCGGTGGCGATATCAACAAATTCTACGATGTAGCTAAAAACTTCCTCGCCGAATTGGAGAAACGCCCCGAAATTGAGTCAGCTCAAACCACCTTTAACCCCAACTTCCCCGAATATATGATTGATATTGATGCCGCCAAGTGTAAGCGCGCAGGCCTTTCACCCCGCGACATCCTCACCACTCTTCAGGGATACTATGGTGGTCTTTACGCCTCTAACTTCAACCGTTTTGGTAAGCTTTACCGCGTAATGATTCAAGGCGAACAAGCCGACCGTGCTGATTTCGAAAGTCTTTATAAGATTAAAGTACGCAATGGTAGTGAAATGGCTCCGATTACCGAATTCATGACCATCAAGCCTGCTTATGGTCCTGATAACATCAACCGTTTCAACATGTACACCTCCATGGCAGTAAATGGTAACCCCGCCAGCGGTTATACTTCTGGTCAGGCCATCCAAGCCATCGAAGAAGTTGCCAGCCAATATTTGCCCCAGGGTTATTCATACGAATTCTCAGGACAAACCCGCGAGGAACAGCAAACTTCGGGAAGCACAACAGCAATTGTATTCTTGCTCTGCTTCGTATTCATCTATCTGTTGCTCTCTGCTCAGTACGAAAGCTACATTTTGCCGCTTGCCGTATTGCTCTCAGTACCTTTCGGTTTGGCCGGTTCATTCATCTTCATTCAAGGTATGGGTGCTCTTAACAGCATTGTTCCCATTTTTGGTGAGGCTGCCAACAATATCTACGTACAAATTGCGTTGATTATGTTGATGGGTCTATTGGCTAAGAATGCCATTCTGATTGTAGAGTTCGCTCTCGACCGCCGTAAAATGGGTATGAGCATTTCATGGGCTGCAGTCTTAGGTGCCGGTGCCCGTCTCCGTCCTATCCTCATGACCTCACTTGCCATGATTATCGGTTTGCTCCCGCTCATGTTTGCCTTCGGTGTAGGTGCTAATGGTAACCGCTCACTCGGTACTACAGCAATTGGCGGTATGTTGATTGGTATGATTTGCCAAATCTTCATCGTGCCTGTTCTATTCGTTATCTTCCAGTCTCTGCAAGAAAAGTTCAAACCAATGACTTGGGAGGATATCGATAACACCGATGCCAACTCCGACATCGAACAGTACTCTAAATAAGGTATTATCAGTTCTGCTTCAAGGGCGCACTTTAGGTTTCTGATCCAAGTGCCCTTAACGCATTTCAGTCATCTCACAATGTGCGCCCTTGAACACAAAACCCTAAGAACGCAATAATGAAAAATTTATTATACATCATGGGTTGCTCTGCCCTGCTCTGCAGCTGTGGCATCATGAAGAACTACGAACGCCCGGCCGAGGTGACCAACGGCATCGAAAAGTTGTATCGCGACAACACAGCTACCCAGGCTGTAGCTGATACTGCCAACTTTGGCAACACACCCTGGCAGCAGGTATTCACCGATCCCCACTTGCAGGCGCTCATCGAAAAAGCTCTGGCTAACAACACCGACTTACATTCGGCCGAAATCTCGGTAAAACAAGCACAGGCTTCGCTCAAAATTGCTCGCCTTGCCTATTATCCTTCGCTAACGTTTAGCCCTCAGGGTACGCTTTCAAGCTGGGACTTTGGCAAAGCTACCAAAACTTACAATGTGCCCCTCACAGCCAGTTGGCAGTTTAACCTGTTCAGCCTGCGCAACAATAAGAAGCAAGCACAAACCGCTGTCGAAATGACCAAGGAATACAAACAAGCTGCACGTACAAGCATCATAGCTGCCGTTGCCAACTTGTACTATACCTTGCAAATGCTCGACGAGCAACTCAAAACTACCGAAGAAACAGTTAAAATCTGGGCCGAAAACGTACGTGCCATGGAACTTATGAAAGAAGGGGCCATGACCAACGAGGCTGCTGTAGGACAAGCTAAAGCCAACTACTACAACCTGCTCACTTCGGTACCCGCTCTCAAGCAAAGCATCACACAGGCCGAAAACGCCCTCTGCAGTCTGTTGCACGAAGCCCCCCACACCATTGAGCGTGGTTCTTTCAATGCCGATGCTTTCCCTGCAAGCTACTCGGTTGGTGTACCCGTTCAACTGCTTTCAAACCGCCCCGATGTACGGGCTGCCGAATTACAGTTGGCACAGGCTTTCTATGGCGTAAACATTGCTCGCGCAGCCTTCTATCCCAGCCTGAATATTACAGGTCAGGGAGTATGGACCAATTCCGCTGGCGGTGCAATCGTCAACCCGGGCAAAATTCTGGCCAATGCACTGGCTTCGCTTACACAGCCTATCTTTGCTAACGGCAAACTGATGGCTCAACTCAAAATTTCCAAACTGCAGTATGAGCATGCGCAAGTACAATTTGAACAGGCTCTTCTCAATGCCGGACAGGAAGTAAGCGATGCTTTAGCATTGTACCACTCTGCAGAACTCCAGCAGGAAAGCAGACAAAAACAGGTAGAAACCCTGACACAAACATTGGAAAATACCAAACAACTTTTCCAATATAGTGCAACAACTTCTTATCTTGAAACACTGACGGCACAGCAAAGTCTCATTCAGGCTCAGCTCAACTTGATTTCCGATAAGTTCGACAAGGTTCAAGCTGCCATCTCGCTCTATCAGGCATTAGGCGGCGGACGCGAAACGGCCGAAGAAATCAATGCCTCTGAAAATAAAAACTAACCAGACAATTTAGAAGAACGAAGAGGCACGAAGCATATCGTAGCCTCTTCTGTTCATTCTATTTCATTGTCGCAACCTTTCAAAACCATGATCAGTCCATTAGCTTATGTACATCCCGAAGCCAAACTGGGAAAGAATGTTGAAGTAGGACCCTTTGCCTATATCGATAAAGGGGTTATCATTGGCGACAACTGCGTCATTAAGCCACATGTAAGCATCCTCGAAGGCACTACAATGGGTACTGGCAACATTGTCTATGAAAATGCTGTTATCGGTTCCACACCGCAGGACTTTCACTTTGTCGAAGGACAAAAAACTCATGTAGTTATCGGCGATAACAATCGCATTCGCGAGAACGTAGTGATTGCCGGCAGTACGTACGAAGACAAGGCTACGACCATCGGAAACAACAACTTTTTGATGGAGCGCACTCACATCTGCCATGACGTACACATCTTTAACCATTGTGTTGTCGGCATCGGATCGTGTATTGCCGGCGAAAGCGAACTGCACGACTACTCTATCCAAAGCAATGGAGTAGTAGTACAGCAACATGTCCGGGTGGGCCGTTTCTCTCTCATACAAAGCGGCTGCCGCGTACAAAAGGACGTTCCTCCCTATGTCATTTTGGGTGGAAATCCGGCTTCGTACCATGGCATTAACACGGTCGTTCTAAAACACTTCAAGGTTACCGACCGCATTTTGCGCCATATTGCCAATACTTACCGCATCATCTACACAGGCAACTTTAGCTTACAGGATGCTGTAACCAAAATTCCGGAGCAGATTCCAATGAGCGATGAAATCCAAAAAATTCTCGACTTTATTCAAGAAGCCAAAAACGGAATCGTACGGCATATTGAAGAAGCGTAATGCGGCTTTTATTCGTTCAGACATATTGACAATGCATTAAATACGATGCTATTCAGGCGGCTGCCACTGCAATTTGCAGAAGGCAGCCGCCTGCTTGTTTTATTTTTAAACGGTAAGAGCCCGAATTTTCAATATACCGTATCCATCCCATCTACCCCATATTTCATTAAATCTTCATTGTTCAGAACTTTG
>CALCVT010000049.1 GCA_937906495.1 uncultured Prevotella sp. | reverse complement strand
CAAAGTTCTGAACAATGAAGATTTAATGAAATATGGGGTAGATGGGATGAATACATTCAATTTAGAAATACAAAGTGTGCTGAAGCTTTGAAGAAAGGATAAGAAGGAATATAAAAAACCGACATAACCACTTTAAGGAAGTGCACTTCCTTAAAGTGGTTATGTCAGTAAAATCATTTATTGAAAATAATAAAAAAGCGCAATACTTACTTGGAAGCAGCAGCGTTAGCAGCTTTAATCATATCAGCACTCGGCAGGATGTATACCTCTACGCGGCGGTTCTGCTGCTTACCAGCTGCAGTTGCATTGTCAGCAACGGGATTATCTTCACCATAACCCTGAACGCTCGAAAGGCGCATTGAGGGATACCCGGCACCAATAATCTGGAACTTTACAGCGTTAGCACGTTGCTGCGAAAGTTCAAGGTTCTTGGCACGACTCTGCTCTGCAGTACAATTTCTCCAGCCTGCATTGTCTGTAAATCCGGCAATTGCCAATTCGTAGGAGCTATCCTCTGCCAGCAGGCCACTTACAAAGCGGTTAATCGAAGCTTGTGCTGAAGGACTGAGCGTTGAAGATCCGGTATTGAAAAGCAAACCACTGTCAAAGGTAGCCTTTACATATTGTGTACCTTGGGCATCTGTCAGAACCTCAGCCTCTGCATTTGCAGATTCAGCTGCTTTCTTGGCCTTATCCATCTTGTTTCCAATAAGTACACCAGCACCAGCTCCGACAGCCGTACCTACAGCAGCTCCAATAGCTGCACCTTTACCTTTACCGATAAACTGGCCAATCAACGCACCAAGCGCACCACCACCGGCACCACCAATCAAACCACCTTTTGCAGTATTTGTCATGCCGCCGCAACTGCTGAGCAACATCACCAGGCTCATGGCCAGAACTGATAATTTCATCTTTGTCATAGTAATAATGTATTAAGTTTAGAATGGTATATGATGCGGCAAAGATAATTCAAAGCAAGCGTACGACGAAGAAAAAATCACTTTTTTCGCTCTTTTACCCTTAATCAATGCTATCTAAAGGGACTAAAACAGAAAAACCAAGACCCATTACGTACTGTTTTGACGTTTTATTTGTACTTTTGCGCAAGAATCAATTAACAAAAGGAGCATGCTTAGAGCGCAGTTTAATCAAAGTAGGAAGTACTCCCGGTATTTACAGCGCTACACCCGGCTACATGAAATAAAGGGTACTCTTGCAGATGCATGCTAAATACGATACCAAAACAATGGCAAAAGAACTCAAAGACCTGACCAAACGCAGTGTAGACTATTCGCGTTGGTATAATGAACTCGTAGTAAAGGCCGACCTTGCAGAACAGGCCGACGTGCGTGGCTGTATGGTAATCAAGCCCTACGGTTATGCCATCTGGGAGAAAATACAGCAATCACTCGACGAACGTTTCAAGGAAACCGGTGTACAAAATGTTTACTTTCCCATGCTTATTCCGAAGAGTTTCCTTTCGAAAGAAGCCGAGCACGTAGAAGGCTTTGCCAAAGAGTGTGCTGTCGTTACACACTATCGTCTAAAGGCTAACCCTGAGGGTGAAGGCGTAGTGGTAGACCCTGCTGCAAAACTCGAAGAAGAACTGATTATACGTCCTACTTCTGAAACAACGATTTGGAATACCTACCGCAAATGGATCCATTCTTGGCGCGATCTCCCTCTGTGCTGCAATCAGTGGTGCAACGTTATGCGTTGGGAAATGCGTACACGCCTTTTCTTGCGTACTTCAGAGTTCCTTTGGCAAGAAGGCCACACAGCTCATGCCACTCGCGAGGAGGCTGAAGAACGCGCACGCCAAATGCTCGATGTTTATGCAGACTTTGCCCGTGATGTAATGGCTATACCCGTAGTACGCGGCGTTAAGAGTGCTACCGAACGTTTTGCCGGTGCACTTGATACTTATACCATCGAGGCAATGATGCAAGACGGTAAGGCTCTCCAAAGCGGTACAAGCCACTTCCTTGGTCAAAACTTCGGAAAAGCTTTCAACGTACAATTTGTTAATAAAGAGAATAAACTCGACTATGCATGGGCTACATCGTGGGGTGTAAGCACACGTCTCATGGGTGCACTCATCATGACCCACTCTGACGATAATGGTCTTGTGCTTCCTCCGCACCTTGCACCTATTCAGGTTGTGATTGTACCCATTTACAAGGGTGATGCCGAACTTGAAGCTTTCAATGAAAAGTTAGGTGGACTAGCTGCACGCCTCCGCTCCAAAGGCATCCGTGTGAAGTACGACAATGCCGACAATAAGCGTCCTGGATTTAAGTTTGCCGACTACGAACTTAAGGGCGTACCTGTACGACTAGTAATGGGTGGTAAAGATTTGCAGAATGGAACCATCGAGTTGATGCGCCGCGATACGCTTGAGAAGGAAACACTTAACTGCGAAGGTATAGAAGAATACGTTGTCAACCTGCTCGAGGAGATACAAACCAATATTTACAACAAGGCAAAACAGCGCCTTGATGATAACATTTTCCCTTGCGACAATTACGAGGAGTTCAAGGAACGTGTTAAGGATGGTGGATTCTTCCTCTGCCCCTGGGATGGTACAGAGGAGACCGAAGCGCAAATTAAGGCTGAAACACAAGCTACCATCCGTTGCGTTCCCTACGGATACAGCCAGGAGAATTTAGGCGTAGACATGGTAAGTGGCAAACCTGCAACTTGCCGCGTCATTATTGCGCGCAGCTACTAATCTAAGTTATTCAAATACAAGGCTACTTACTCCTTATATATATTAAAGGAGGCTGCCCCAAACAACACAAGAACAAAAGCGCCAGTCATACTATCAAGTACCAGCTATCGCTTTTGTTCTTCTTTCATATGTAAGGCTTGCCGGAACAATCAGACACATTTTAAGAAGTCTTCGCTGTGAGTCTGCCTGCATCTCACCTACTTACTTCCTCACAACCCCAAGCCCCCTCTGTGAGGTTGAGATGCTATAACCGCCACTACAGTCATTGTAGTAAATCATTCTCGCAATGTTATACCTCAGTCAGACCACTTGCAACAAAATGCCAGCTATGTGGTAATTATACCGGCACGCGCAATTATCTTTGAATCCCAACTTATGATTTCAGTAGAACATTTGTCCGTAGAATTCAGTGCACGCCCGCTCTTTACTAATGTATCGTTTGTCATCAACAAAAAAGACCGCATTGCATTAGTCGGAAAGAATGGAGCGGGAAAATCTACTTTGCTCAAAATACTTGCCGGTCAGCAATTACCTACCGATGGCAGTGTAGCCGTACAAAACGATACTACAATTGGTTATCTGCCGCAGGTCATGGTTCTAAGCGATGAGCATACGGTGATGGAAGAAGCCGAAAAGGCCTACGAACATATCAGCGAATTGCAAACGTGTATAGAGCAACTCAACGTACAGTTGGCTGAACGTACCGATTATGACAGCCCTGAGTACATGCAACTCGTTGAACGCTTTACACACGAGAGCGAACATTTCCAAATGATGGGTGGCATGAACTATCATGCAGAATTAGAGCGAACACTTCAAGGTCTTGGCTTTACTGCTGCCGACTTTAACCGCCCTACACGCGAATTTTCAGGAGGATGGCGCATGCGAATCGAACTGGCTAAACTCTTGCTTCAGCACCCAGATGTGTTGCTTCTTGACGAACCTACCAACCACCTGGATATAGAAAGCATACGTTGGCTCGAGCAATTTCTTGCCAAATCACCGGGAGCCGTAGTACTAGTCAGTCACGACCGTGCATTTATCAATAATGTAACAAACCGAACACTCGAAATTTCGTGCGGTCAGATTACTGACTATAAAGTAAAGTACGACGAATTTGTACAGCTCCGTGCCGAACGCCGTGAACAGCAGCTTAGAGCATACGAAAACCAGCAAAAAGAAATAGCAGACATAAAGGACTTTATTGAGCGGTTTCGGTATAAACCCACCAAGGCTGTACAAGTACAGAGCCGTATCAAACAACTCGAAAAGATAGTTCCTATTGAGGTAGACGAAGTAGACAACTCAAGCCTTCACCTCAAGTTTCCGCCATGCTCCCGCTCGGGCGACTACCCTGTAATCTGCGATGGCTTGCGCAAGGACTATGGCGAGCATTGTGTGTTCCACGATGTAGACCTTACAATTAAGCGAGGCGAAAAAGTAGCCTTTGTGGGTAAAAACGGTGAAGGTAAGTCAACACTTGTCAAGTGCATCATGAACGAAATACCCTATACCGGTACACTCAAATTAGGGCATAACGTCGAGATAGGTTATTATGCTCAAAACCAAGCCCAACTACTCGATGGCGAAATTACGGTTTTTGACACCATCGACCGCGCAGCTAAAGGCGACATCCGCCTTAAAATTCGCGATATTCTTGGTGCATTCATGTTCGGTGGCGAAGCCTCTGACAAAAAAGTCAAAGTATTGTCAGGAGGCGAACGTTCACGCCTTGCCATGATTAAATTACTTCTTGAACCTGTAAACCTGCTCATACTCGACGAACCTACCAATCATCTTGATATGCGTACCAAAGATGTGCTGAAAGAAGCTATTTTAACTTTCGACGGTACGGTAATCGTTGTAAGTCACGATCGCGATTTCCTTAACGGACTCGTATCAAAAGTCTATGAGTTTGGCGGAGGACGAGTACGCGAACACATAGGCGGCATTTACGACTTTTTGAAAAAAAAGGAAATGGAATCGCTCGACGAACTGCACACTGCGGGTTCGCCCTCTGCTCATCAAACCAATCAAATCAAATCGAATGTAGAACCTTCAGAGGGTAAATTATCCTATGAAGAACGCAAGGAGCAAGCGAAACTCCGCCGAAAGGCCGAAAAACTAGTTGAACAATGTGAAAAGCAGGTAATGGATCTTGAGTGCGAAAAGGCCGAAATTGAAAATAAACTTGCTACTCCTGAAGGTGCAGCAGATACTACCCTTTTTGAGGCATACAACAAACTTCAAAAGGCTATAGCCGAAGCAGAAACCGCTTGGGAAAAAGCCATCGAAGCTCTCGAATCTGAATAAAAACCAAAGTCTCTTGTAACGGACCGAGGTACTAATTCTAACATATCATGAATATAAAACACTTTCTTCCATCGCTGGCTCTCATGGCTACAGCAGCCTTTAGCCAGCAAAACTTGTCGTCGGGCATCAGCAAGGACAACATGAACCTACAAGCCAAACCCGGCACTGATTTTTTTGAGTATGCCGCAGGCGGCTGGAATACTGCACATCCGCTTACACCGGAATATGCGCGTTACTCACAGTTTGACTACCTCAATGAGCATAACAACAAACTCATTCGCGAACTCATTGAGAATATCGCAGCCAAAAATCATCCACTAGGAACTCTTGAGCAGAAAATAGGTTCGCTATACCGTTTGGCAATGGATAGTGTTCGCAGAAACCGCGAGGACTATACACCTATCAAAGCTACACTTAATGAAATCAATAAAATCAATACCCGTAAAGGGGTACATTACGAAGTAGCTCGCCTGCACGGCTTAGGCATAAGCAACTTCTTTGTTTTTGGTTGTAATGCCGACCTTAAGGATGCCAAGTGGAACTTGATGCAGGTTAATCAAGGTGGTATTTCGATGGGCGAACGCGACTATTACTTAGGTACAGACGAGCCAACAGTCAAAATTCGCGAGGCTTATAAGCAATATATCAAGAATCTCTTTGTCATGACGGGAGTAGATGAAGCACAAGCTCAAAAGAATATGGAGGCTGTACTCGATATCGAAACCCGCATTGCAAAAGCATCTTATAGCGCAACCCAGCAGCGCGATGTTGAAGGCAATTACCACAAAATGTCGTACGCTCAGCTATTAGCAGATTATCCGGGTATAGACTGGAGCACGATATTCATGTTGAGCCGTATTCCGGCTTTTGAGAATGTCTCGGTTAACCAGCCTGAACCCATACGCGAGGTAGAGAAAATTCTGAACGAATGTTCGATTGATGCCCTCAAGGCTTACCTCTACTTCAAGGTGGTAGACGATGCAAGCAGTTCGCTTAGCGACCGCTTCCGCAAAGAGGCTTTTAACTTTTACAGCCATACAATGGGTGGCGCAGAACAAGATCGCCCGCGCTGGAAACGCGCCATCGGTGCTGTTGAAGGTGCACTTGGCATGGCTGTAGGACGTATGTACGTAGAAAAGTATTTCCCCGAATCCTCCAAACAGCGCATGACACAGTTGGTTAAGAATCTGCAAACAGCCCTTGGCCAACGTATAGATATGCAGGAGTGGATGAGCGCCGAAACCAAAAAGCAGGCACACGACAAACTCAGCAGTTTCTATGTAAAGATAGGTTATCCTGACGAATGGATGGATTACTCCAAGTTGACTATAGATGAGAAGTTGAGCTACTACGAAAACATGATGCGTGCCTCGCAATTTATGAGCGACTACTATACCCAAAAGCGCGTCAACAAACAAACAGACCGTACGGAATGGCTCATGACTCCGCAAACCATCAATGCCTATTATAACCCGACAACCAACGAAATTTGCTTCCCTGCTGGTATCCTGCAGCCTCCCTTCTTTAATGCACAAGCTGACGATGCTTGCAACTATGGAGCAATAGGTGTGGTAATTGGGCATGAAATGACACATGGATTCGACGATCAGGGCTCACAGTTCGACAAAGATGGTAATTTGCGCAACTGGTGGACCGAGCAAGATAAGACTAACTTTGAGAAGCGCACCAGTGTCATGCGCGACTTCTTCGATAAGATAGAAGTTCTCCCAGGCTTGCATGCTAACGGACAACTCACACTCGGTGAAAATATTGCCGACCATGGCGGGTTGAACATTGCCTACCAGGCTTTGCAAAACGCGATGAAGGAGAATCCTCTTGAAAAGAAGGATGGTTTCACTCCCGAACAGCGCTTCTTCTTGAGCTACGGACTGGTATGGGCCGGCAATACCCGCGAGGCTATGCTTAGACAACTTGTCAAGACCGATCCCCACTCACCTTCACGTTGGCGCGTCAACGGAGCACTTCCCCACATCGATGAGTGGTACAAAGCCTTTAATATAACCAAGAAGGATGCCCTCTTCATTCCGCAGAAGAACCGCGTTGAAATCTGGTAAAACTTCCTTTTAAATCCCTAATTCCTCCACGGAGAGGCTGCACGCTTTCCGTGGGGGCTTTTGCTTAATTTTAAATACCATCCCTTTATGGAGAAAGAACCTAAAGAAGTTTCGCTTCCTGAAAATGCGTTTCGTCCCCTGCAACCCGGCGAGGAATACGAACCACTAATGAAGCCAAACCAAACGTATCGTGAAGTAACCCCCTGGTCAGTAACATGGGGTATTCTCATGGCCATCATATTCTCTGCTGCCACGGCCTACTTAGGCCTGAAGGTAGGACAGGTGTTCGAGGCAGCCATTCCCATCACAATTATTGCTGTAGGCGTAAGTGGCGCCACCCATCGCAAAGATCCCTTGGGCGAAAACATCATCATCCAAAGCATTGGTGCTTGTTCGGGCATGATTGTGGCGGGTGCCATCTTTACACTTCCGGCACTATACATCCTTCAGCACAAGTTTCCTGAACTCACAGTCAACTTTATGCAAGTGTTCATGTCATCGTTGCTAGGTGGCATTTTGGGTATACTCTTCCTGATTCCTTTCCGCAAATATTTTGTAAAGGATATGCACGGCAAGTATCCCTTTCCCGAGGCTACAGCTTCGACCCAGGTACTTATTTCGGGCGAACGCAGCGGATCACAAGCTAAACCCTTGCTCGTAGCAGGTTTGATTGGCGGTTTATACGACTTTGCTGTTTCAGCCTTTGGAGCCTGGAGCGAGACCTTCACATCGCGCTGTTGTGAACTTGGCACCACCTTAGCAGACAAAACTAAACTTGTGTTCAGCGTCAACACAAGCGCAGCACTTTTAGGTATGGGCTACATCATAGGTTTAAAGTACGCCTCCATCATTTGCCTAGGCTCTATTGCCGTATGGTGGGTCATTGTTCCCACCATTGCCCTTATATTTCCCGATATGGTACTTGCTGAAGGTAGCACCACCACAGCCGCCAATGCTAGTCCCGAGGCCCTCTTTGGTTATGCCAAGAGCATCGGTATCGGTGGCATTGCTATGGCTGGTATCATCGGAGTTATCAAGAGTTGGGGCGTAATAAAAAGCGCTTTCAGTTTGGTAGGCAAAATTTTTAAAGGCGGTGCAGTCGACGAAAATGTAGCTCGTACACAGCGCGATCTTTCAATGAAGATTATTTCCATTGGCTCAATCATAACCCTGGTAGTAACCACACTTTTCTTCTACTTTGATGTGATGGACGGAAATCTGCTCTTTACCGTTGTGGGTATCTTGATTGTTGCCATTATCGCATTTCTATTTACTACAGTTGCTGCCAATGCCATTGCTATTGTCGGTTCGAATCCTGTGAGCGGTATGACCCTTATGACCCTCATCCTTGCATCCATTATTATGGTACTGGTTGGTTTGAAAGGAACAGGCGGTATGGTAGCCGCACTCATTATGGGCGGTGTAGTCTGCACAGCGCTCTCATCGGCAGGTGCCTTTATTACAGACCTTAAGATTGGTTACTGGCTCGGGGCAACTCCTAAGAAGCAAGAAACATTTAAGTTTATTGGTATTTTGGTATCAGCTGCTACTGTAGGTGGCGTAATTATGATTCTGAACAAGGCCTACGGCTTTACGCCCGACAATTCCGACGTAATGGCTGCCCCCCAAGCCCGTGCAATGGCCGCTGTTATCGAGCCGCTGATGAGCGGACAGGGTGCTCCCTGGTTACTTTATGGCATAGGTGCTGCCATTGCTATAGTATTGACCCTCATCAAGGTTCCTGCCCTACCCTTTGCACTGGGTATGTTCATTCCGCTTCAACTCAACCTACCGCTTTTTGTAGGTGGTTTAGTTAACTGGTATGTAAACAGCCGCTCAAGCAATTTGGAATTAAATAATCGTCGTAACGAACGCGGCACACTGCTAGCCTCGGGCTTCATTGCTGGCGGTGCACTCATGGGCGTTGTCAGTGCGGGATTACACTTTGGCAACCTTCACTTTGCCAATGCTGAATATCTTGCATCGCCCCTTTCACAATGGGTAGCACTTGCAGCCTACTTAGCTTTAGTTGTTTACCTTGCCAAAGCCACGCTTAAAGTCAAGTAAGTAACTCTACACTCAAATTAAATCATTGCGGGTAGCCTCAATGGCTGCCCGTTTTTGTTTGTTGAATGTGTAATAACTGCCAACTTTGTATTCCTGATTGGTCCTTGAAGAACACAAAAAGTTCTGAAATACATGAATAATGTGCGCCAGCATTTTGCCAACATGCAAAAAAGCAGTAACTTTGCACCGCTGCTACGAGATAGCAGCATAATTCAAACCTATTAAATTCTATAAAACAATGGCAACTAAAATCAGATTGCAGCGTCATGGCCGTAAGGGCTACGCCTTCTACAGCATCGTTATCGCTGACGTAAGAGCACCACGTGATGGTAAGTTTACTGAAAAGATTGGTACTTACAACCCCAACACCAATCCCGCCACAGTAGATTTGAATTTTGAGCGCGCTCTTTACTGGGTAGAGAATGGTGCACAACCTACTGACACCGTTCGCAATATCCTCTCTCGCGAGGGTGTAATGCTCATGAAGCACCTCAATGGTGGTGTTCGTAAGGGCGCTTTCGACGAAGCTGCTGCACAAGCTAAGTTCGAAGCCTGGAAGCAGGAAAAGAATGCTAAGGCAACTGCTGCTGCAGATAAGAATGCTGCTGCTAAGAAGGCTGCTGCCGAAGCTCGTCTTGCTGCCGAGAAGGAAGTTAACCAGAAGATTGCTGAGAAGGTAGCCGAGAAGAAGGCTGCTGCTGCTCAGGCCGAAGCTGAAGCTGCTGCTGCAGCTGCTGCCGAGGCTGAGGCTGCTGCTCAGGAAGCTACTGAAGAAGCTCCTGCCGAGGCTTAATAAAAGCCCTAGCGCTTCGCAAGGCTCAACACAGCACTCTATGAGCCGAAATTACAACGAGAGAACAACTGTAAAAGTTGTTCTCTCGTTTTTTGTATGCTCAGCATAAACATATTCGCATGTAGAATCTTTAGCAGGCAGTGTATAAAAGTATACATACCATCATGCCTTTGTGTAAAACCCGACCTAAAGCCCAAAGAGCTTCAGCAATAACACCAGAACACGTCTACTATCGTGTTGCAACATCAAAACCTTACACCAGGGCAATAAAAAAGCAGGAGATAAATTCCCGAAAAGAATTTTATCTCCTGCTCATTTCATACTAGTATCTGAATACTCGATGCTAACATTCAAGCTTAACGCACAAAGAGCAACTCTCGATATTTTGGAAGCGTCCACATCTCGTCTTCTACAATCAGCTCCAGCTTATCGATGTGATAGCGAATTTGGTCAAAGTACGGCGCAATTTCATCATGGTAAGCAATAGCAAGTTCGCGGATATTCTCAATACGATTTACCACTTTACGCTTTTCTACCATTTCCTCCACATTTTCAGCGATAAAACTAGTGTGCTTGTTAATCTTTTCTATCAAATCAATATTGTAAGCAGTTAGTTCAGCCACCTTCTTAGGATCGGAGAATGCCAGCTGAATTTTATGTACATTGTCTACAAGTTCGCTCTGATATTTAGTAGCTACGGGAATGATGTGGTTCATACAAAGGTCGCCAAGAACACGTGCCTCTATCTGAATTTTCTTTTGATAAGTTTCCCACTTAATCTCGTTGCGTGCCTCCAATTCGTGTCGGTTCATCACGTGCATAGACTCAAACATCTTAACCGTTTCATCATCTAAATAACGGTCAAACACTAGCGGACATGATGTTTCGCAATCTAGTCCGCGGCGCGCTGCCTCCTCTTTCCACTCTTCGCTATATCCATTACCATCAAAGTGGATAGGCTTACAAGCTTTAATATCATCGCGCACCACATCAAGGATTGCACTGATTTTACTTTCCCCCTTCTCAATAAGGGCATCAACACGCTGCTTAAAGTTGGTCAAGGCTTCGGCTACTGCAGTGTTCAGCGCAATCATGGCACTGGCACAATTTGCAGTCGATCCAACTGCACGGAATTCAAAACGGTTACCAGTAAAAGCAAAGGGCGAAGTGCGGTTGCGATCGGTATTATCAATCATGAGTTCAGGCACCTGCGGCACATCAAGCTGCACACCATGTTTGCCTTCAAGAGTAAAGAGTTCTTCTTTTGTTGAATTCTCTACTTTTTCGAGCAGTTCGCTAATTTGCGAACCCAGAAAACTAGAGATAATGGCAGGAGGAGCCTCATGAGCACCAAGTCGATGTGAGTTTGTAGCACTCATAATCGAAGCCTTGAGCAGCCCGTTGTGTCGGTAAACGCCCATGAGCGTTTCAACAACAAAAACAATAAAACGCAGATTTTCCTCAGGCGTCTTACCAGGAGCATGGAGCAACTGTCCGGTATTGGTTGTTAAACTCCAGTTATTGTGTTTACCCGAACCATTGATTCCGGCAAAGGGCTTTTCGTGTAACAGACAGCGGAATCCATGCTTGCGGGCTATCTTGCGCATGAGCGACATGATAAGCATGTTGTGGTCAACAGCCAAATTGCACTCTTCGAAGATGGGAGCCAACTCAAACTGATTAGGAGCTACTTCGTTGTGACGTGTTTTGCAGGGAATACCCAATTCAAGAGCTTGTATTTCCAAATCGCGCATAAATTCTGCAACGCGTTCGGGAATAGCTCCAAAATAGTGGTCGTCCATCTGCTGATTCTTGGCCGAATCATGTCCCATCAGCGTGCGCCCGGTAAGCATCAAGTCGGGACGTGCAGCATAAAGTCCTTCATCAACAAGAAAGTACTCCTGCTCCCAACCCAAGTTAACGGTTACTCTCGAAACTTCGGGGTAAAAATATTGGCAAACGGCCGTAGCTGCACGGTCGACGGCTGCTAACGACTTCTTCAGCGGTGCCTTGTAATCCAGGGCTTCGCCTGTAAAACTTACAAAGATAGTTGGAATCATCAAGGTATCGCCTACAATGAATACCGGCGATGCGGGATCCCAGGCAGAATACCCACGAGCCTCAAAGGTCGAACGGATACCTCCGTTAGGAAATGACGAAGCGTCAGGCTCTTGCTGTACTAATTCTTTGCCGCTAAAGTTCTCAACCATTCCGCCTTTGAAGTCGTGTTCTACAAAGGCATCGTGCTTTTCGGCAGTTCCTTCAGTAAGCGGCTGGAACCAGTGAGTGCAATGGGTTACCCCCATGTCCATGGCCCATTGCTTCATGCCGGCAGCTACATCGTTGGCCACTGCAAGGGGCAGCGGTGTGCCCTTCTCGATTACCTCGCGAAGTTGCTGGTAGGTTTTAAGCGAGAGGTACTTAAACATCTTCTCTTGATTGAAGACATACTTGCCAAAGTACTCTGACGGACGCTCTGCCGGCGCCTTCACTTCGAGGGGGCGCTTTTTGAACGCTTCTTCTACGACTTTAAAACGAAGGTTGCTCATGCTGTTTATGTTGTTTGTTAGTTTGTTGTTAGTGCAGCGGCTTACAGTAACTGCCTGTTAAGTCTAAACAAAAATGATGGCCTTCAGCCACACCTTTTTCGATGTTACACACTTCAAAAAGTACAGTTGTACAGGGCAAAATGAAATTCTTGCTCCGGCTTCACCACTGTTTGGTGGTGCAAAGATACGCTTTTTTGATGGATTTGCCGCAACCGCAAGCCCTAGGCAGCAGACTATTCTACGCATTTTTTACTTTCTACGCCACTTTTGGATAGTAAAGAAGTAACTTTTCCCGCTTTTTGACTATTGCTGTTGCCAAACATACCGACTGCAGCACGCCTGAGCCAATCCTAAACGGCACCAGGCTTCTGCTATTTAAAAGTTTAGTGTATCTTCGCGCCACATGCTTTCATTCTCTTGTTTTTTATACAGCATTCCTTATTATTCAACCTACAAAGATTTCGAAAGATATGACCGAACTCTACCTTGCACGTCATGGCGAAACCGCCGAAAACGTGGCACAAATACTTCAGGGGCACTTACCCGGAAAACTTACTGAAAATGGTCGCAGACAAGCTGCCGAACTTAGTCAAAAGCTTAAGGACGAAGTTTGCAGTTTAGACTTACTTTTGGTAAGCGATTTGCAACGAACCATCGACACGGCTACTATCGTTAACGAAGGTTTGAAACTTCCCATCATATATTGCCCGCTACTGCGTGAGCGCAATTGGGGAACACTAACAGGTATGCCTGTTGCTGCTGCACGCACTGCTGCTTTACCCCTTGATGTAGAGAGTGTAGATGCTATGTTCAAACGAGCACACCTTTTTTTAGACTATGTAGTTACGAATTTTCCGAACAAACGGATTCTGGCCATCGGACACGGCCTGTTCAGCCGCTGCATACTGGCAGCTTTTGCTGGCTGCGAAATCCGCGATATCCCACGTATGCATAATGCCGAGGTGCGAAAACTGCTCATCAGCACCACATCTGCCACTCTTCCCGATTCTGATGTCCATCCTCATACAGACAGTGTATCGGCTGATTGATAACATGCTCTATAACAGACGCCATACACTAAATTTTACCCTAATCCAAATGTTACATCAGCCTGCCTAGAGTTCTGAGAGTAGCATTTTGAAGGTGTATTACGCAATAAAATTTTTCAGAGAGCGCACCTTATGTAATGAGTAGGAGGCAGGAAACATCAATACGTTTCCTGCCTCCTACTCATTATTACAAGGTATCTACAGCCCTTACCTCCCTGATACAAGGAAAGTAGAGGACAAAACTTAGAATGCAATTTCCAATCCTACACCAAACACATCGTTTGTACGATGGAAGTTAACGTAACCTGCAGTATTAAAACTGCCAAGTCCCGAAGCAATTACTGCAGCTGCACCAAGTTCTTTGTTCACTACACCTAATTGCTGTTCCAGCACAACGCGTTGATCATCAGGAAGCAGCGGGTTTTTGAGTGCAGCCTCGAGTTTTACCTTACCAGCCATGAGTTCCTCGGTCATCGGCTTAATCATAGAACCGAACTTACCCTTAATATCCTCATAGTCTTTCATGTCCTTCTTGTAATGCTTGTAGAAGGTTTTAAAATAAGCGATGTTAAGAGCAACCTTGCGGCGAAGTTGGAAGCGAGCACCTAGACCTACAGAGTTCGAATTGGTTACAAAACTCATATCCGTCAGGAACTTACTGTTTTCACCTAAACCATAATTAGTAGTTTGCCATCCGGCACTGATAGTCCAGCGTTTATTGATGTCGTACTCCATACCAGCCAATACTTCCCAGCCGCCACTTTTAAGGTGTTCTTCCTTGTTCTTATACTGTGTAGCCTGCTTGTCAAAGTAATAATGAAAACCACCCGACAGGCGTACATTGTCGAGCACAGCATACTGCGCACCAACTGTAAGGATAGCGGGAAGGTCAGCAGCAATTTTCTTTCCATCATCATACTCAGGCAAACCACTGGTATTTACACCTGCGCGATTCTTAAGACGCATACGCGTTTTAAACTCATACTTGGCAGCTAAATTAAGTTTACCCAAACGATAGTCAACGCTGACAATGGGAGTGAAGCCCCATGCCGTTTGGTCGCAGTTGAGTTCCTTATCAGCCACAAGTCCGGCAAAGTGAGGCATGCCCTGCGAATTAAAGAAATCACCTGCCGCAATGTTTGCTCCATTGGCTGTAACAACTCCTATATTACGTACATAGCCATAGTAGTTACAGTCAGCATAAACTACGCGACCACCTACACTTACATTAAAGTTGGGAGTAAACTTATAACCAACCCCGAATTGTCCGCCAAAATAGTACTGACGTCCCTGCATGTGCGTGTCCATGGTATACCCCTTTACACTGTTGGGAGCAATGGCACCAATAAGTGCCGGCACCATGGCCACTTGGCTTTCGAACGAACCAAGGCCATCGGGAAACTCGCACTTTCCGCCACCACCGGTAATACCAAAGTGAAACGAGGCAAACCATTTTTCGCCTACGCGCGCTAAATCTAACGAAGGAATCACCGGAGCCGTAGCTTTTCCTTTAAATGTTTTCAGCCCGGTAGGCGCATTTGGCACCCCATTCACCGTTCCCATGGCAAAGTTCGGGAAAAACGATTTTGACGTACGGGTTTGATAAGCGCTCTGAAGGTCAAATCCCAAGTGCCATCCTTGACGCAAGAAGCCCAAACCTGCAGGGTTGGAATAGGCACCATCAATAGCAATGGAAGCATCACGTGCCGGATTTCGTAAAAAGGCTACGCTTTGGTTTGTATTCGTTAAAAAGCCACCGGCCTGAGCCGTTGTAGCTGCACCCAAAACGAGCGCGGCCGTGAGGATTGATTTTCTCATTTTTCGTATTCATTGGTAAAAACTTCGGCAAAAGTACTTCTTTTATGCACACGGGCCAAATATTTGTGCGCTTTTCTTGAAAAATCTGTAGACGGAATACCTATTAGTATCCCTAATGTATCTTAAATTGTGATAAGCGCTTTGCAAATATGGAGCATAGGCTGCTCAACTTCCTCTTTAGCCACAGCCCAAATGACTAAGGCAAAGTAGCGGAATAAAGGGTTTCGGAATGAAGTTTTGTCCGGCTATCAGCATGCGGTGCTGCAAGTTCATAACAATATGCCCCATCTTCCAATCATTTTAAACCTATCACAACAACGTATGTAAACCTGCAGCCTTTGTAACATCTCATCTGTACCTACAAAACCCGACTTTGCACTTACAACCAACGGCATCGGATCCTAAATTAAACAGAACTCTGTGCAACCGTATTTCTTACAGCTCTCTATTGAACCTGGCAAGCCACTCTTTACCGGATTCTTGCTATGGCATTCGTCATATGGCAAAACCGCTGGGGGTACCCATTCATACAGCGCAGCGCCTGCGTCATATAAAAACAATGTGCGTATAGCATACAACTACAGTATGCAGGGGCCACAACTACTTAAAAACATGAAAAACGCGTCAATTCCTTTTCTACTTACGCACCTTGCTGTACCTTTGTACCCAAAAACAAGCACTATGCACCAGTTACACGATATGAAGGCAGCCTATCACACGCTTGGCTGCAAGCTTAATTTTGCAGAAACTTCTACCCTCCGCGACCAACTGGAACGGGAGGGTGTAAAAACCGTTCAAAAGGGCGAGCGAGCTGACATTTGCATTGTCAACACCTGTTCGGTGACCGATGTTGCCGACCATAAATGCCGTCAGGCTATTAATCGCTTTACGCGTGAGCACCCCGGAGCCTTTGTAGTTGTAATGGGATGCTATGCCCAGCTTAAGGCCGACGAGATTGCAACTTTCGAGGGAGTTGATTTGGTGCTTGGCATGGAGCAAAAGGGTCAGGTTCTACATTATATTAAGGAACGCATGGCACAAAAGCATGCACTTAACGGTGAGGCCTGCCATGAAGCTGTAAGTGTACCTACCCGCGAAATCCGCACCTTTGTGCCTTCGTGCTCACGCGGCGACCGTACACGCTACTTCCTAAAAGTACAAGATGGATGTAACTATTATTGCACATACTGCACCATTCCTTTTGCTCGCGGACGCTCACGCAACGGGTCCATCGAATCAATAGTGTTGCAGGCTGCGCAGGTTGCTGAGCAAGGTGGTAAAGAAATAGTTATAACAGGCGTAAATACGGGTGATTTTGGCCGCTCAACAGGCGAATCTTTTATTGACTTGATTCGTGCACTCGACCGCGTAGAAGGCATTGAACGCTACCGCATATCGAGTATTGAGCCAAACTTGCTGACCGACGAGATTATTGACTTTTGTGCGGCCTCGCGCGCCTTTATGCCCCACTTCCACATCCCCTTACAATCGGGGTCGGACACGGTGCTAAAACTAATGAAGCGCCATTACGACACAGCGCTCTTTGCCGAAAAGATTGCACGCATCAAGCAGGCCATGCCCGATGCCTTTATTGGAGTTGACACCATTGTGGGCATGCGCGGCGAAACAGAGGAATGCTTTGAAGAGGCTTACAACTTTATACAACAGCTCGACATTTCGCAACTGCACGTGTTCAGCTACAGCGAGCGCCCGGGCACCAGGGCACTCGAAATACCCCACATCGTATCGGCAAACGACAAACATGCACGAAGCCAGCGCCTGCTTGCACTCTCCGAAGAAAAACGACTGGCTCACTACAATCGCTTTGCCGAAACTGTACGCCCCGTTCTGTGGGAACACGCACGCGAGGGTGAACTGATGCAGGGATTTACCGATAACTACATCCGCGTGCAGCAGGCACCGCACATGGCAGTGGCCGATAACGAAATTACAGAAGTCAAACTGGGACAACTGACCCCAGACAACGAATGTCTTCTGGCTGAACAGTTGGCCTGACACTCACCAAACACTGAACTCAACCGATAACTATGATTGTTACACCCAAGATAGCTGTAGTCATTCTCAACTGGAACGGCCGCGACATGATGCGACGCTTTTTGCCCTCGGTCATAAAATACTCCGATCCCGACGGCCTGGTTATTGTGGCCGACAATGGGTCGACCGATGGTTCGCTCGAAATGCTTACACAAGAGTTTCCCTCGGTAGTGCAACTGCCCCTGCCACAAAACTACGGCTTTGCCGAAGGTTACAACCAGGCATTAAAACAGATTGAAGCCCCCTACTACCTGCTGCTCAACTCCGACGTCGAAGTAACACCCAACTGGCTGAAACCGCTCCGCAATTACATGGATAAACACTCCGAAGTTGCCATTTGCCAGCCTAAACTAATGAGTCAGACCAACAAGCAGGAGTTTGAATATGCCGGTGGCGCCGGTGGCTTTATCGACCGCTATGGATACCCCTTCTGCCGCGGACGCATTTTTGGCATTACCGAAACCGACCACGGACAGTACGATGCCATTTGCCCGCTGTTGTGGGCCACTGGCGCAGCCTTGATGGTGCGGCGAGAAGATTGGCTACAGAGTGGCGGACTAGACCGACGATTTTTTGCACACATGGAGGAGATTGATCTCTGTTGGCGCCTCCGCGCCCGGGGACGAAGCATTGTGTGCATATCGCAAAGTAAGGTGTACCATGTAGGCGGGGGCACTCTCAATGCAGGAAATCCGCGCAAAACCTTTCTCAACTTCCGTAACAATCTGCTCATGCTCTATAAGAATCTGCCTTCCGAAGAACTTAAGAGCGTAATGAGAGTACGCACACTGCTCGACTGGGTAGCTGCTCTCCAGTTTTTAGCTACTTTCAACTTTTCTAATTTCAAGGCTGTGCTCCGTGCCCGCAGTGAATACGCGCGCATGCGACCGGACTTTGAGGCCGACAGACAGCTAAACCTTCAAAAGATGCAGGGAAACAGCCAAAATTTAGCAGGGCGCAGCCGCTACAGCATACTTTGGCAATACTACGCAAAAGGCAAACGCTATTTCAGTCAGTTGCCGCAGTCTTGAAAACCTCAAAGGCCTTCCACCTCCTTTCGGCTCCCATTTCCCATAGATTGCCGTTAGTAGTTTAAACGCTTTCTCATCACCTCTACCCTTTTTATTACCACCCTATGGCAGCTCTTTACCTCATTCCTGTAACATTGGGCGATACGCCCCTTAACCAGGTGCTACCTGCATACAACACCGATATTATACTTGGCATTCATCATTTTATTGTCGAAGAAATCAGAACGGCACGACGCTTTCTTAAGCAAGTTTGCCGCGAAATCGACATCGACAGTCTCACTTTTTATACCATAGGCAAACACGCCGATGCTGCTCAGTTTAGCCAATATTTAGAGCCTTTGCGCAAAGGCGAATCGGTTGGAATTATCAGCGAGGCCGGCTGTCCGGCAGTGGCTGATCCCGGAGCCGACGTTGTAGCTATTGCGCAGCGCGAAGGACTACACGTGGTACCGCTTGTTGGCCCTTCGTCTATTCTTTTAGCTGTTATGGGATCAGGATTTAACGGGCAGAGTTTTGCCTTTAACGGCTATCTCCCTATCAATCCTGGAGAACGGGCCAAACGACTGAAGCAACTGGAAAGCCGCTCGGCTGCCGAACAGCAAACGCAGCTATTTATCGAGACACCTTACAGAAATGCAAAAATAATTGCTGATATTTTAGCAACCTGTAATCCGGCCACGCGACTATGTATTGCCTCGGGGCTTACTACTGAGAACGAATTTATCAAAACGCTGACCGTAAAAGCATGGAAGCAACAGGCCTTACCTGATTTGGGTAAGATTCCAACCATTTTTGCTATCTACGCAGCTAAATAGTCAAAGCAGTTGTTGCAATTACGTTTGTAAGAGAACCTTCATATGGTTGCAAGTATCTGCTTTCGGATTTTTTGAGAATATATATGTAGAAAAGCGACTCTAAAGTCCTATCACTTAAAAGCAAGCTATTGGCTTGGAATTCTGCTCTTATTTCACTATCTCTGAATAAGATAGGAGGCGGTTCGAAAGTTGCAAATCCTTGAAAGCCAGTTTTCGCATTTGCTGCTTTGCTCACCTTTCACTATCTTTGAATAAGGAAATAAGGATTATCTCCCAAGATACGAACCGGACTGATTTGTTTAAGCAAACCAGTCCGGCTTTTTAGTTTGTACCTTACCGAAAATTCATTTAAAGATTAAAGCTATTTAACTGTATAATACGTTTTTAGGTAGCCCCGATAGCAATTTCTATCGCTGCGTTAGAAATTTCTGAAGCAGCGATAGAAAATTCTGTCTGCTGCTCCCGGTTTTTCGAACACAGGAGCCTTCAAATTCGGAGCCTGCTCACGTTAAACCAAGCAGAATATCGCCCCTTCCGTTCGGCCACTATCAAATTAAAAACAATTCAAAGAGTATCGTCCATATTTATCAATGAAGCATTAAAAGGGTATATGGAGGGGTAATAAACAGGTGATTGAGTTTATTTAAGTATAATTATAAAAAACGGGCAACGGATGCATGAAATCTACTAAACCCCAAGCGAGAGGTCAATATAGCCAAACATACTTTATTCTCAAAGCTGTTGCTCTGGTCCTATTCTACAACGTTTGCCCCTTGCGAATATAAAAAAACCGATGCAAGTGTTCTAAAAACTAAAACTTGCATCGGTTATGGCGGAAAGTGAGGGATTCAAACCCCCGGTACGGACAAAGCCGTACAGCGGATTTCGAGTCCGCCCCGTTCGATCACTCCGGCAACTTTCCTTGTGTTGCATTGTTTTTCTCAAATGCGGTGCAAAGATACATATATCTAATTAACCGGCCAAACAAATGCGCCACTTTTTGTAATTATTTTTTGAACTGCTTGTTCATTCCCTCTACAATCTGAGCTGTAATGTCGCAAGCAGGATCTGCATAAAGAACATTGTCTCCACTCTTGCTGATAATAACCTTATAGCGTCCGTCGTGATTGAATTCCTTTAAGAAAGCATTCAAGTCTTTACGCAGTTTTTCCTGGTAGGTATGTGTAGCTTTAGCCATATCTTCTTCTACCTGCATCTGGAAGTTTTGCAGAGCTTGCTGTTGCTTTTGCAGTTTAGCCTGTTCGGCTTCGGCCTGCTGTTGTGTGGTAAAACCACCACTCTGCAATTTTTTCTGGAAGTTAACCATGGCATTCTGCAGAGCCTGACCCTTGCTATTAAGTTGCTGCTGATAGCCACGCTGCTTAGCTTCCAATTTATCAAGTTCCTGTTTACAATACTCATACTGCGAAGTTAGCGTATCGACATCGACTATTGCCACTGCAGTACTACCGGCAGCAGCGCCAGCCTGAGGCAGCCCGTTCGACTTTACCTGCTTGGAAGGTTCCTTCTGGTTGCAGGCTGTAAGTGTGAGGCCTGCGGCCATGAGAAGCATGGCCAGATTTGTGGTAAATTTACACATAATTATTTCGTTCATTTATTCTATGGGGATTATGGGCACGCGCTGCCGCATCCTGCGACTGTACACAATGGATGCCTCGTTGCCTCATTGCTTTACTTTGGTCTACGTGTGTTTTGACAAACGCTTTTCCGAAAAAAAGGCGGATAGAAAGGAAAGCCACACCAACGGCCAACAGCGCCAGGATTAAGAAAAAAAGTTTCATAATTGCCGTTTTAGTTTATATACTACTGCACACGACATGCCGAAGAGCAGGCCAAAAATAAAAAAATGCGCCTCAAAATGCCCTTTTATAATTCGGTTTGTCTATCTTTGCCTATGCTAACGAAGTTTGCACCGCCCCGCAATGCTCATGGAATAGCCGTAAGAATACAGTTCATTAGCGTGCGGACAAGCGGGCAACCCTCCATAAGGCGTTGCAAAAGTAAGCATTTTAAATTTAATTACGATGAGTAACAACAATCTTTTACAGCCCGGCATCGTTTTCGATTGCTTTGCCGAAGTGAATAAAGTGCCTCGTCCTTCAAAGAAGGAGGAGAAGATGATTGCATTCCTCAAGGCTTTCGGCGAGAGCCTCGGACTGGCCACCAAAGTCGATGAAACCGGAAATGTTTGCATCAGCAAGCCCGCAACTCCCGGGCGCGAAAACAGCAAAACGGTCATCCTGCAGAGCCATATGGACATGGTTTGCGAGAAAAACAAAGACGTTGAATTTAACTTTGAAACCGACGCTATACAAACTTACATTGACGGCGAGTGGATGTGTGCAAAGGGCACAACCTTAGGTGCTGACGACGGTATCGGAGTGGCTATGCAGATGGCTGTTCTCAAGGCTAACGATATTGAACACGGTCCCATCCAGTGCGTATTTACCCGCGACGAAGAAACGGGACTAACCGGTGCCATGGGCATGAAGAGCGACTTTATGCAAGGCGACTACCTCATTAACCTCGACTCTGAAGACGAAGGCCAGATTTTTGTAAGTTGTGCTGGTGGTGTACGCACCACTGCAACTTATCCCTTCCCCACCGAGGCCGTTCCGGCCGGATACTATACGTTCCGTGTGGGTGTAAAAGGACTTACGGGTGGTCACTCTGGCGACGACATCAATAAAAAGCGAGGTAACGCTAATAAGATACTTGTACGCTTCCTTTGCAATGAGATGGAGAAAATGGACCTCCGGCTCATTGACATTCAGAGCGGCGGTTTGCACAATGCCATTCCCCGCGAGGGATATGCCATCTGTGCAGTGCCCGTAAACCAAAAGGAGCAGGTACGCATTGACTTGAACATCCTTTCGGCTGCCATTGAAGAAGAGTTCTCTGTTACCGAGAAGTCGATGCTTTTTACCCTCGACAGTTGCGAAGCCGAGGGCCCCGCTATGGAACCGAAAGCCATGCGCAAAATGCTCCTCTCGCTGCATGCCGTATATAATGGTGTATTTGCTGTGAGCCAGGACCTCGACTGGTTAGTCGAAACTTCAACCAACTTGGCCAGCATCCGTTTGGAGGGTAACCATGTAACAGCCACAACCAGCCAGCGCAGCAGCATTGGCAGTGCCTGCACCAACATGGCCAGTGTTGTACGTGCAGCCTTTGAGTTGGGCGGTGCCGAAGTGCTCACCAACGAGGGCTACCCCGGCTGGAAACTCAACCCCAACAGTGAGATTGTAAAGATTGCCAAGGAGAGCTACGTTTCGCTCTTTGGCAAAGAACCTAAAATTTTAGCGATCCATGCCGGACTGGAGTGCGGTCTCTTCTCCGAAAAGTATCCGCACCTCGACATGGTCAGCTTTGGACCCACACTGCGCGGTGTACACTCGCCCGACGAACGTCTGCTCATCCCTACCGTACAAATGGTATGGGATCACTTGCTCGACATTCTGAAGCGAGTTTAACCCTACTCTGACTCTCCTTACAATGCCTCGTGCATAGTAAATAGTTCATATAGAGTGAGAGGCAAGCACTGCGACTTGCCTCTCACTCTCTTACTAAAGGCAGATACAGCCTTTTTATACCCTTCACATAACCCCTACAAGGGCTACCCTACCTTCGACCTATGCGCAAACTGCTTTACCTGTTTATCAGTTCATGTTTTGCCTTAATGGTTTCGTGCATGAACGACGAGGACTATACGATATCGGCTGCCGACAAACTAAGGTTCAGCACCGACACCGTCAAGTTCGACACCATCATTAGCGGCTCACCGACCAATACTTACACATTTACCGTTTACAATCCGGCAAACAAAGCCATCCGCATACCTCAAGTAAAACTTGAATCGGGTGCGGCTTCGCCCTTTAAAGTCAACGTAGATGGTACACCCTTAGTTAATGGTGCTGCCATGGATTTTGAGATTGCCTCGAAAGACAGCCTAATTGTACTGCTCATGGCCAACCTGCCCGAATCAGAAGCCATTGAACCCATTCCCAGCAGCGATAATCTGGTGTTCATTACCGAAGCCGGTGTTGAGCAAAAAGTTGCTTTGAGTGCCTCGGGCATCACCGTTACCCCATTGAGTGGCATGCGCATCAGCGAAAACACAACCTTCCATTCACCGCGCCCCTACCGCGTGATGGATAGTTTGGTGGTCGATGCCGGTTGCACACTCACATTAGCAGCAGGTACACAAATACTCTTTCACCCGAAGGCAACCCTCACGGTCCACGGCACGCTACGCGTTGAGGGAACGGCCGAATCGCCCGTCATGCTCCGGGGCGACCGCATGGGGTACATGTTCGACGGGCAACCCTACGACCGCATCCCGGGACAATGGGGAGGCATCGTACTGACAAAATCCTCGTACGGCAACTACATTAACCATGCCGACATACACAGCAGCAATTGGGGCTTACGTGCCGATTCTTCCGACATCGGCCGCGAAAAGCTCCGCCTCGAAAACTCAATTATTCACAATACTCAAAACCACGGTCTCGACCTGCGCATGGCCAATGCCTACATTGGCAACTGCCAGTTGACCAATGCTGGCGGCAACTGCGTGCAGGTAACTGGTGGCGATGTACAAATAGTGCACTGCACCATTGCACGCTTCTATATATTTAGTGGTGGAAACGGCACAGCACTCAACTTTAGGAACTACGATGGTTCAATCCGCATGCCCCTCAAGCGTTTAGAGGTGGTCAACAGCATCATTACCGGTTATAGCAGCGATGAACTGATGGGCGGACGAAACGCTGAGCACGAGCACGATGCCTTTAACTACACCTTCAGCCACTGCCTCATTAATACCCCGCGCCCTGAGAAGGAAGATGCAAAAATGCGGAATTGCTATTGGGACTACAACGATGGTACAACGTCCGAGGGGGATACACTCGTAACCCGCGATGAAAATTTCGTACCCAAACCCGACCTCGAAGCGCTGACTTTCAGTTTCGAACTTTCGCCGCACTCCAAAGCCATTGGCCATGCCGATGCCACAGTTACAGCCGCTACCTATCCTAACGATGCAAAAGGACGCAGCCGCGGCTCCAAACCCGACATGGGCTGCTACCAACACCCCAACAACAACGAGCACGGCAGCAAGAAAAACAAACCTTTAGACTAACGTCCTTAAGGTTAAGCCATTCTACAGCCAACGCAACCTTAACAACTATCTACACCTCCTTTCTCATTATGCCAACCTTTAACAACGAAGGCGGAACTTCCCGCCGATATACATCCAAGCAGCCCCGACAACAAGCACCCGAAACCGATAACTACGGACATCTGCAACCCCAAGCCACCGAACTGGAACAGGCTGTGCTAGGTGCTCTTATGATTGAGAAAGATGCCTACTACCAAGTTAGCGAAATACTTCGCCCCGAAAGTTTTTATGACAAACGACACCAAATTATCTATGAAGCCATACGCAGGCTGAATATTGAGGAAAAACCCGTAGACATTCTTACTGTTGCTGAGCAGTTACGTAGTACTAACAAACTCGACGAGGTGGGAGGCCCCTTTTACATCACGCAGCTTAGCGGTATGGTGGCTTCGTCGGCTCATATTGAATATCATGCCCGCGTCATAGCTCAAAAGGCCACGGCCCGCGAACTGATTTCGTATACTAGCAACATACAGACCAAGGCCTTCGATGCTACACAAGACATTGACGTACTGATGCAAGAGGCCGAAGGCAAACTCTTTGAGTTGTCGCAAACCAACATGAAGAAGGACTATACGCAAATCGACCCCGTTATTCGCGAAGCCTACGACATGTTGCAAAAGGCAGCTGCCCGTACTGATGGTATGAGCGGTATTGCCTCAGGGTTCCATTCGCTCGACAAAATTACTTCAGGTTGGCAAAACTCCGACCTTGTGATTCTTGCAGCCCGTCCGGCAATGGGTAAAACAGCCTTTGCGCTAAGTATGGCCAAAAACATGGCAGTTGACCAACAAATACCTGTAGCCATGTTTTCGTTGGAAATGTCGAACGTGCAGCTTGTTAACCGTCTGATAGTCAATGTTTGCGAAATCAAGGGTGAAACCATCAAGAGCGGTCAGCTCAAGCCTTACGAATGGAGTCAGCTTGACTACCGCATCAAGCAGCTAGTGGGTGCCCCGCTCTATGTAGACGATACACCCTCGCTCTCGGTTTTCGAACTGCGCACCAAAGCACGCCGACTGGTGCGCGAGCATGGTGTACGAGTACTGATGATTGACTACCTGCAGCTCATGAATGCCTCGGGCATGAATTTTGGCAGCCGTCAGGAAGAGGTTTCAACCATTTCGCGTTCGCTTAAGGGTTTAGCCAAAGAACTCAACATTCCCATCCTCGCACTCTCGCAGCTAAATCGTGGTGTGGAGAACCGCGAGGGATCTGATAAGCGTCCTCAACTTTCCGACCTCCGCGAGTCGGGTGCCATTGAGCAGGATGCCGATATGGTGCTCTTTATTCACCGTCCGGAGTATTATAAGATATTGCAGGACGAAGCGGGTCGCGACTTGCGCGGCAAGGCCGAAATTATTATTGCCAAACATCGTAATGGTGCAGTTGGAAACGTTCTACTCACCTTCCGCGGCGAGTATGCACGTTTTCAAAATCCTGAGGAAGACAGCGTAGGCAGTAATCTTCCGGGCGAAAAGGGCAGTACGGCAACGCAACCTTCCGATTCTACCATCATCAGTTCACAAATATCGGGGACCGACCAGCTTCCGCCGCCTCCGGGTATTGATGCAGCCTTTCCACCCGATTTTCCCGATGCTCCTTTTCCACCAAGTGCTCCGGGCAACGTACCCTTCTGATTGCGCATATACCCCGATTATAAGCCAACACATACAGCAACCCTGTTCATAGGGTCAAGATGGCATAGGAGGTCACACCTGCTGACAGGTGTGACCTCCTATTGTTGTAATAATTCTTTTTCTGAAACAGTGCTCCCTCCCCCAGCCTCTTGCATCTGCTATCAAGCCCTTAAAGGCTCCGAGCACTTAGACTTAGCGAATAGCAGCACACAGCACTTATCAATGCCCAATAGTGGCTGAATAACTACAACATATACCAGTAGCAATAGCTGATATAATCATTTTAATCCGTGCGGATAGCCAATAAATAAGTAGAAGGTATGTAAAACGATACACACATCGTGTAAAAAAATCTACATCATCAGATTTGAGGGTACAACCATGCAGGTATCAATGATGTATTGTCCATACATTTTAAATTCACGGGGGTTAAAAAAGTGCCCCAAGAGTCCCAGACATAGAAAGATATACAATGTTCGCGCAGCTAGGCTATCCGGAAAATACACCTTAGAAGTCATAAGGCAAATCCTGAACACTTAGGAAACTGAGCAGCAGGTACAAAAAAAATTGATTGTCTCCCGACAACCAATCTTTTACTAACCTTAAATCTAATACCATGAAAAACAGTGCAAAAGTATGGGTTTTTCGCTAATAAAGCAAGCATTTGGAAAGAAAAAAGGCGTATTTTAATAATATTTGAATACCATTTGCTCATTTTGCAAAGCATTATAAGCAAAACAAGCAGCAAACATCACTTATAGAATCTTTAAGTCCTTTTGAGGTAGAGCATACTTTGTCAAATAAAGCATTACATTCCGTTTGGTTTACAGGGCATTTCCGTACGGCATCAGGAGTTTATGTACCCCGTTACGGAGCGTAGATTCAAAGTTATAGGCGGTTAAAGAAGGTATTTCCCCCCTCCTCAGCACACTTCGCCGATTTCAACTCCAGAAAGCACAGTAGATCTGGTTAATGCGGAACTTTGCCTGCCTTTCGCGACCATTTGTTGAGAAAGAAGTCGGCCCCGAAAAATCAAATCTCAGAAAGCGAACTTTCAGATTTGCTTCTTCGCTTGCCTTTCACTACCTTTGCATAATATTAGGAGGCAGCTCAGCACTATCAAGCCTTGAAAGCAAGCATTTAGCTTGTCAATGCACTCGCCTTTCATTATCTTTGCCAAGAATTTTATTTCCTAACTCACAAACATTATGTATACAGTAGACGAACTCAACGACCGATTGATTGACCTTTCATTCTCCGAAGACATCGGCGATGGCGACCATACCACTCTTTGCTGCATCCCCGAAGATGCAATGGGCAAGTCAAAACTCCTAATTAAGGAAGAAGGAATTTTAGCCGGCATGCGCATTGCCAAAGAAGTGTTCCACCGCTTCGACCCCGAAATGAAAGTAGAGCAATTTATTGAAGATGGTGCTCACGTAAAACCCGGTGATATAGCCATGATTGTAACAGGCAAAATTCGTTCGCTGCTCCAAACTGAACGCTTAATGCTCAACATTATGCAACGCATGAGCGGAATTGCTACCATGACAGCCAAATATGTTGCACGCCTTGAGGGAACAAACACCCGCGTACTCGATACCCGCAAAACGACTCCGGGCATGCGTATGCTCGAAAAAGAGGCTGTAAAGATTGGAGGCGGCGTAAACCACCGCATCGGCCTTTTCGATATGATTCTGCTTAAGGATAACCATGTTGATTTTGCCGGAGGCATTGCCAATGCCCTCGACCGCTGTGCTGCCTACCAAAAGGAGAAAGGATTGAACCTGAAGGTAGAAATTGAGTGCCGCAGTTTCGACGAAATCCGTCAGGTGATGGAGCATGGTGGCGCTGACCGCATCATGCTCGACAACTTCTCGGTAGCCGATACTCGCAAAGCGGTTGAAATGATTGACCACAAATTCGAAACTGAATCGAGCGGCGGTATTACCTACGATACCCTTCGCGACTATGCCGAGTGCGGAGTTGATTACATTTCGGTAGGTGCCCTTACTCATTCAGTAAAGGGACTCGACATGTCGTTCAAAGCCTGCTAATTTGTTCATGATCCTTGCCAATCTAACCAAATACTGATAATAATCGTACAATGAAACAACTTCTCCACAAATCAGCAGCCCTTTTATGTGCTGCCCTTCTTGGCACAACGACTGCTGATGCCTGCACCAGCTTTTTAGTAGGTAAGAATGCTTCGGCCGACGGGTCTGCATTTATCACATATAATCAGGACAGTTACGGCATGTATGGCCGCCTTGAATACTTTCCGGCCATGCGCCATACGAAAGGCACCATGCGCCGCATTGTTGACGGTGATACCAACCGCTATCTTGGACAAATAGCCGAGGCAGAACAAACCTATGCCGTAATGGGTTATATCAACGAGTTTCAAGTGGGCATTACTGAAACAACCTTTGGCGGACGTCCTGAACTGGTAGACCCCAAAGGGGTGATTGACTATGTGAGCCTGATGACCATTGCCCTTCAGCGCGCTAAAACAGCACGCGAAGCCATCGAGGTGATGACATCGCTTGTGCAGGAATATGGCTATGCATCAAGTGGTGAAAGTTTCTCGATTGCCGATCCTAACGAAGTGTGGATTCTCGAAATGATTGGCAAGGGTCCTGAAGAAAAAGGTACTGTTTGGGCGGCTGTACGCATTCCTGATGATTGCATTGCCTGCCACGCCAACCACAGCCGCATCCATCATTTTGACCTTAAGGACAAAAAGAATGTGATGTACTCAAAAGATGTTATCAGTTTTGCCCGCAAGCGTGGGTTCTTTAAAGGCAAAGACACTGAGTTCTCCTTTTCCGAGGCTTATGCTCCGGCCGACTTTGGCGCATTGCGTTTTTGCGAAGCTCGAGCATGGAGTTTCTACAACCGATGGGTCGAAGGAATGGACCGCTATCTGAACGCTGTTGACGGTTATCACATTGGAAAGGCTGAGCCTATGCCTCTCTATTTCAAGCCTAAAAAGAAATTGTCGTTGCACGACGTGATGGACTCCATGCGCGACCACTATGAAGGAACCCCCTTCGACGTGACCAAAGATGCCGGATCCGGCCCAGGCTGCATGCCCTATCGTCCCACCCCACTTACCTGGGAATACGAAGGCAAGCAATACTTTAACGAGCGCCCCATCTCAACGCAGCAAACTGCCAGCACCTGCGTGGTACAGATACGTGCTTCGCTACCTAACGAAGTAGGTGGCATCTTGTGGTTTGGCAACGACGATCCTAATATGGTGCCCTACACTCCGGTTTACTGTTCAGCAACCCAAGCTCCTCAATGCTACGATTTGAAGGAAGCTAACGACGTTACCTTTTCATGGAATTCTGCCTTCTGGCTGCAAAACTGGGTATCAAACATGACTTACCCTCGCTACAGCCAACTCTTCCCCAGCCTCGAAGCTGCCCGCAAGGAACTCGAGGCTGATTACGCTAAGCAGCAGGCCCAGGTGGAGCAAAAGGCCTTGCAATTGCTTAAGGAAGACCCGGCACGTGCCAAGGCGTATCTGACAGACTACTCAGCCCAATGTGCAAACAACATGATGAAGCGCTGGAAACAGTTGGGCGAATACCTCATAGTGAAGTACAACGACATGACAACAAAACCCGAGAAAGACGGCAAGTACATCATGACGCCCGATGGTTTGGCCACCACTCCGGAACGCCCAGGCTTTAGTAATGAGTACAAAAAGGTGATTATCAACGAAACCGGAGAGAAATTCAAAATGCCATAATACAACGTGCATCTTACCGGATAAACTGTAGACTGCTGCTATTCAGCCGAAGCAAAACTTTGTTTTGCCTGCTCTTGAAAAGAGTCTGCCATGCGTTACTTCCGGCAATTAAAATGGCGCAAAGTCACGACCACACCCTTTGTGTGCGAGTTATGGCTTTGCGCCATTTTTATACCCTCTTAGAAAAGCACCTATGATACATTTGTACCCCCTTTTGAAGAAAGAAGAACCACATATAGCCGGATGCAGCACTTACCCCGACATAATCCCGGCATGTTATCTGCTTAACAGTAAAGTTCCTGACACACTAACATAAAAGTAGTACCGCTACAGAAAGCCTACCCGTTGGCGGAATTAATTTAGTGCATACTTAATTCTGCCGATGGGCTTATT
>CALCVT010000048.1 GCA_937906495.1 uncultured Prevotella sp. | reverse complement strand
AATTTGAATTACTGTTACTTCCCATCCTCTTTATTGGGGGTGGGAAACTTTAGTAAAAGATTATGCGAATGTGGAGTGTTTAATTGCAACGGATGTAAGCAATTCATTGTATGGGGCTAATGGCGCAGCGCGGGTTTTTGCTCCTCAAAAAGGGGCATCTCCTTCAGAAGTTGATTTTATTGATACCCAGTTGGAGCATTGGAGTCAGTTGGTTGAGCGTAGTTGTGGATTAGCATGTGCAAAAGCTTGTGGTGCAGGAGCTGCCGGAGGGGTAGGTTTTGCATTGATGAGCTATTTGAATTGCAAAGTAGAATCTGGTGCCTCTTGTTTGTTTCGATATTGCTCAATGGATAGTTTGCTTGCTGATGCTGATTTGGTCATTACTGGCGAAGGAAGAAGCGATCTTCAAACGCTAATGGGTAAATTACCATATCAAGTTCTCTGTCTGGCGCAGCAGAAGCAAGTACCGGTATGGCTACTTTCTGGTAGTTTACGAAACCAAGAGGAATTATTAAATGCAGGTTTTGACCGTCTTATACAGGTCTCACCTTCTAATATGCCGTTAGAAAAAGCTATTCAGCCCACTGTTGCAGCTAGTTGTTTACAACATGCAGTCAGAAAAGCTTTTATCGTACCAGACAGAGTCTGTACGAATTTAAACTTTTAGCAACAAAGGCCGACAGACACATCATATGATTTTAACCATATCACGTGCCTGCCGGCTGAATAATGATGCTTAAAGAATATTATTTTTTAAGCCAAGTCAGTAAATCAGCTACAATAAAAGAACTACCGCCAATGTATATAAAGTCATCGGGTTCTGCAGTTTGAAGTGCTGCTTGGTATGCTTCGGGTACATTATTGTAGACATTTCCCTGCAGTTTATGTTTGGCAGCTAATTGCGCTACTTGACGTTCATCCATGGCCCGGTGAACAGATGCCCGTGTCCAATAATAAACAGCCTGGGCTGGAAGCATGGCAATAACTTTTTCAACATCCTTATCTGTAGCCATACCAAATACAACATGTAGATGTTTGTGGGTTTGTGCAGCCGCAGCGAGTTGTTGGCTTAGATAAACCCATCCGCCTGTGTTGTGTCCGGTGTCGCAAACCACTTCTGGTTGATATTGCAAGTGCTGCCAGCGTCCTTGTAAACCTGTTAAATCGCATACAACTGAGAAAGCACGGCACACTTCGTCTAGAGTAATGCCAAAAATCTTGTTCAGCTGTTTTGCGGCACAAAGCAGAGTGTTTGTATTCTTAATTTGGCATTCACCTGTAAGTTCACCATCAAATTCTCCAAAACTATGTGTAGTGTAATGGCGCATTCCGCTTTTAGTGATTGTTGATGCATAAACTTCGGGGTCACTTTCTGCAAGATGTAAGTCTGCTTGTTGAATTTGCGCCTCTTCTGTAAATATAGGGAGTGTTTCGGGCAGTACCTCTCCTACAACAACCGGAATTCCGGGTTTGATAATTCCGGCCTTTTCGCGTGCAATTTGTTGTAGGGTATTTCCTAAAAACTGAGTATGGTCAAGACTGATATTTGTAATAACTGACAGCTCGGGTGTAATAATATTCGTACAATCGAGTCTACCCCCAAGTCCCACTTCAATGACAGCAACATCAACACCACATTCTGCAAAATAGTTGAAGGCCAATGCTGTTGTAAGTTCAAAAAAGGAAGGGTGAAGCGGTTCAAAGAAATTTCGTTCGTGTTCAACAAAATCAACGACATACTGCTCGGGTATCATCTGCCCGTTAATGCGGATACGTTCTCTGAAGTCAATCAAATGCGGTGAAGTGTAGAGTCCAACTTTGTAGCCGTGCAGTTGCAACATAGCAGCCAGTGTGTGTGCACAACTACCTTTACCATTTGTTCCAGCAACGTGGATGCTGCGAAATTTGTGGTGTGGGTGTCCAAAGTGGTGGTCGAGCATATGAGTATTGCTCAGTCCTTCCTTATAAGCAGCACCACCAACATGCTGAAATAGCGGTGCTGTATTATACAAATATTCGATAGTTTCGGTATAGGTCATGTGTCTGATTTAAGCAAGGCGCCCTCCGCACAGAGCCTTCGAGAAAACCTTTGGAAGAGAGAGGTTAACTCCTAAGAGCATACAATGCGAGGGGCGCCTTTTAACTTAATGATTGAAATAGTTTCTGAATGCTTTGAATATCTTTGCTTTTACTCCGTTATCTGACGACTGTATGTTTTTACAATCCTTCAGGGCTTCAAAGTGTTCCTTTTCTGTTTTTGAGAGTTCTTTGGGGATGTACACACTAATGTTTACGATGATGTCGCCCTTTCCATATCCGTAACCTTGTACGGCAGGCAGTCCTTTTCCTCTCAGACGGAGAGAAGTTCCAGGTTGCGTACCGGGTTCAATTTTGATACGAGCTTTTCCGTTAAGTGTGGGAACTTCTACATTATCGCCAAGTGCTGCTTGCGGAATAGTAAGGAGTAGATTATAGATAAGATCATTCTCATCGCGTATGAAGTCTTCGTGAGGAATCTCTTCAATAATTACCTGGATGTCTCCGGGAATACCGGCATGTCGTGCTGCGTTACCCTTTCCGGGAACGTTTAGAATCATACCTTCAGCAACGCCTGCTGGTATTTTGATTTCTACAATATCTTCACCGCTCACAATGCCTTCGCCTTTGCAGTTAGGACATTTGTGTGTAATGGTCTTTCCTTCTCCGTGGCAGTCTGGACATACCTCTTGTGACTGCATCATGCCAAACATGCTTCGTCGAGTACGTACAACGTAGCCTTGGCCATGACACGTGGAGCAAGTGTCTGGACTGTGTCCTTCTTCGCAGCCGCTACCCTTACATTTAGGGCAAGTAACGTCTTTCTTGACTTTAAACTTTTTAGTAGTGCCAGTTGCTATTTCCTCAAGGGTCAGTTTTATCTTCATGCGCATATCAGCGCCTTTATGTTGGCGTGCCTGTGCTCTGCCACCGCCACCAAAGCCACCGAAACCACCGAAGCCTCCTCCGCCAAAGATATCGCCAAAGGCGCTGAATATGTCGTTAATGTCCATACCCTCGCCCCCGTTAAATCCACCAAATCCGCCTGCTCCGTTTACGGCATCGGCTCCAAATTGGTCGTAGCGTGCTCTTTTATCAGGGTCGCGCAATACATCGTAGGCCTCGGCAGCCTTTTTAAACATTTCTTCTGCCTCCTTGTTCCCGGGATTACGGTCAGGGTGGTATTTGATTGCAACTTTTTTATAGGCGCGTTTGATTTCGTCAGCAGATGCTGTCCGCTCTACACCTAATATTTTATAGTAATCTTTTTCTTCGGCCATAGCGTTTGTTGTTTCTTGTATATCCGGAATCGCTTTTTGTTATAGAATCGCATTATAGGCTTATACTTGCATCATGTTCTTCTATAAGGAAATCTTTTTTAGTTAATATATTTTATGTGTATGACTACCAAGCAGAGAATCCGGATTGGTTAGATATTATTGTCCAACAACCACTTTTGCGTGGCGAATCACCTTCTCGTGGAGCATATATCCAGGTTGTATACAATCAATTACTTGATTCTTTTGAGTTTCCTCGGTTGCCGGGATCAGAGCTACTGCTTCATGGAAGTCGGTATCAAAGGGTTTGCCAATGGTTTCCATTTTTTGCAAGCCTTGTGTGGCTAGGGTTTTCATCAACTTGTCAATAATGAGCGATACACCTTCTTTCAAGGTTTCAATATCATCGCTTTTTGCAATATTGTCTGCAGCTCGATCCAAATCGTCAAGTACGGGCAGGAGTGCTCCAAGCACCTTTTCTCCACCGTTTAGGATGAGCTCTGTCTTTTCCTTGAGCGTACGCTTACGGTAGTTGTCAAATTCGGCAACCTGACGCAGGTATTTGTCTTTAAGTTGTGCAATCTCTTCTTGAGCTGCTGCCAACTTGTCAGCATCGTTAGGTTCTGCTGTTTCGCTGGCAGTTTCGTTGTTTTCGACTTCCTTATTGTTTGTTTCTTGTTGTACAGTGGTGCTTTCTTCTGTCAACATGTCTTTCTCGTCCTTGTTCATATCGTTAGGTTGTTGTTTTATATTTGATTTATGCAAAAGCTATGCCATATAGTGCATCTGAAAGTGGTTTCCTTTACTTTAGGGATGGATGCGAGGCTTTGCTCCTGGTGCCATTGGGGTTGTGACTATTACGCGCATCAGCATTATTGACTCAATACTTAGCCCGTACCTTAGATTTGCGCGTAATTGTAATGTGCAGCCTTATATTTGTAGTTGTACGCCAGTAACTATATATTTGCTTTTGCATTCATATTGTGCAGGCGTTCCTACTTCGGTTTGTTATTGTGATTATAGTCGTTCGATTTGCACAATACTCCGGAATATGGCCCTATCAGTATATGACAGGGTTATATTCCGGAGTAAGCCTTAATAATGGCAGTTAATATATATAAGTAACTAATCTAAATTAAGCAGCATTATGTTTAAGTTTAATACCCAAGGTAT
>CALCVT010000047.1 GCA_937906495.1 uncultured Prevotella sp. | reverse complement strand
CTATAATCCCCTTACATTCATGGCGATATTAGCATTTCAAAAACCTGACAAAGTGATAATGTTGGAGAATGACCCCAAGTACGGAAAATTCGAGTTCCGCCCCTTGGAGCCAGGTTTCGGCACAACTGTCGGAAATGCATTACGTCGCATTCTCCTATCCTCGCTTGAGGGCTATGCAATCAATACCGTTCGTATCGAAGGTGTTGAGCATGAGTTCGCTTCAGTGCCTGGTGTGCGTGAGGACGTAACCAACATTATACTCAACTTGAAGCAAGTTCGCTTCAAGCAGATTGTAGAAGAACACGAAGCAGAGAAGGCTACTATCACCATCTCTAACTCCACAGAGTTCAAAGCTGGCGATATCAGTAAGTTTCTCAATGGATTTGAAGTGTTAAATCCTGAATTAGTGATTTGTCACTTAGATTCGAAAGCCACGATGCAGATGACAATTTCTATTAACAAAGGCAGAGGCTATGTTCCCGCTGATGAGAACCGTGAGTTCTGCCAGGAAGTGAACGATATTGCCATCGACTCAATTTACACTCCAATCCGTAATGTAAAGTACGCCGTAGAACCTTTCCGCGTAGAGCAGAAAACCGACTACGACAAACTCGTGCTCGAAATCGCTACGGATGGTTCCATTCACCCGAAGGATGCACTTAAGGAGGCAGCCAAAATATTGATTTATCACTTCATGCTCTTCTCTGATGAGAAGATTACCATCGAAGATAAGGCTGATGCTGAAAACGAAGAATTCGATGAGGAAGTTCTTCACATGAGACAGCTTCTCAAGACTAAGTTGGTTGATATGAATCTTTCAGTTCGTGCACTCAACTGTCTTAAGGCTGCTGATGTTGAAACTCTTGGCGAACTCGTACAGTTCAATAAGAATGATCTCCTTAAGTTCCGTAACTTTGGTAAGAAATCGCTCACGGAGCTTGATGATTTGCTCGAGAGTCTGAATCTGTCGTTTGGAACCGATATCTCTAAGTATAAATTAGATAAAGATTAATATCTGAAATGAGACACAATAAAAAATTCAATCATTTGAGCCGTACTGCTTCTCACAGATCGGCCATGCTTTCTAACATGGCATGCTCTTTGATCAAGCACAAAAGAATCACTACGACTCTGGCCAAGGCAAAGGCGCTGAAAAAGTATGTTGAGCCCCTGATTACCAAGAGCAAGGACGATACTACTAACTCTCGCCGTGTTGTGTTCAGCTACCTTCAGGACAAATATGCTGTAACCGAACTCTTCCGTGAGGTACGCAGCAAGGTTCTTGATCGTCCCGGTGGCTACACTCGCATCATCAAAACTGGTTTCCGTGCCAGCGATGCTGCTGAAATGTGCTTCATCGAACTCGTAGACTTCGATGAGAACATGGCTAAGACCAAGAAGAAAGCTACACGTACCCGTCGTAGCAAGAAGAGCGCTGCAAAAGCTGCTGTAGAAGCACCCGCTGCAGAGGCTTCTGCAACTGAAGCTCCTGCCGAAGAGGCAAAGGCTGAATAATATTGCGTAACTTGTACTAGGTGCAGCCATTGCATCTGGTAAGCCAACTAATACAGACCAACAATTATAAACTGCCGGTTGAACAGTAACAGGTTTAACCGGCAGTTATTATTTTTATTCTTCATCAGTTTCGAATTCCTTTATCTTTCTGTTTCGATTTTTAGACCTGTCGTATCGATACTGTCTCCCAAAGTGTGTCTGCCAAGTATTAAATAAGGACCAACACTTTATATGTTTATATTGCTGTCCGGTAAACATGTATAACTGGCTATTCTGAGTGATTTTATACATTGCCAAGCCCCCTACATGAATAATCATTTCGGCTGTCCGATACAATATGTTCTCCTTTTATAGGGTATATATGGATGAGGATGCTGTATTTGCCCAAATTAATCAACTCTAAAGGTTTTGTATATGCCAATGAAGCTCCTACACATTCGATTTATCGGCTGTTTGAGAAAATTAAAATATCAATTGGGACATAAAAGTTTTACCGGACACCAATAATATGTTTAGTGGCATTTCTCCAATTATGGTTTGATGTGTCTTTATACCTGCAAGTACGTTAGTCAATTAGCCAGTAAATGTAACCCCTACGGCCTTTGTTCGGTTTGTTATTATTTAAATTTAGCCAAATCAATTAATTCTGAATCAGTAGTTTGAGCAATGCTGAGAATATGAACATAGGTATATGATTAGGATAGTAATGTTTATGCTGACATAATAGAAAGTGTCAGGTGAAAAGTTTATATTCACAGCATATGGGAAGTATATAGAATTAATTGCTTTCGAAAAGCCGTAATATTTCTGTCAAAAGGCAGTTTTTTGAAAGAATTTGAGCTAAATCCTCAAAAAATGAATACTTTTTTTTGGAACTTCAAAAGTATGCGCTATATTTGCAACCGAGATGTTTCATAAATTGATGTTTCGAATAATAAAAGAATACATCAAATCAATATTAACCTTAAAAACTTGCCTTATGAAACTAAAGAGTCTGTTATTCCTCCTAATGGGAGCTTTGTGTTGGACATCATGTAGTGACGATGATCCTCAAAATCCGGTTACCCCTCCTGGAACTGATCCTGTAGAACCTGGTAAACCTGATGTTGAAGTTCCTTTTGAAGTGAAAAGTTCGGTGAGCAATATCACAACTTCTGCTGTAGATATTTTAGTTGAACCAAACAATGAGAGTACGGCTTACTTTGCGAAGGTTGTTGAAGCAGCTGCAATTGAAAATCTCAGTGATGATCAAGTAGTTACAGCAATGAACGAGCAGGAGGATTTTACAGCAAATCTTCACAAAGATACGTTGAAGATTACTGTACAGGATTTGAAATCGGAAACAGACTATGCTTTAATTTCTTTTGGCTGGACTGAAGGTAAGTCAAGTTCGTTTACGAAGACTGTTTTCCGAACCTTACAAGGAGAACAACCTCCTGTACAAGGTGACAAGTTTACAGCATCAGGTATAACTATTGAGTATACATCAGCAAAGATGACTATTACTCCGAACGATGAGAATAAGAAATGGTTCTACTACCTGATGAAGAAGAAATATTACGATGAGTATCTAACTTATGAAGGCGAGCAAGCCCCTGTACTTCACTGCTACTATGGTTGGAATAACATTGCTGTAGAGAATGGTATGAACATTGGTAAGTATCTGACAATGATGGCTTATAGTGGTGCACAAGAAATTAGTATTACCAATCTCGATCAAGATACAGAGTACGTATTAATGGCTATGTATGTCGATGTAAATAATGCAGATCCTACAATTATTTATGATTACGATGCTCTTGTAATTCCATTTGAAACGCTGAAGTCGCAGAGTCAGGCACCTCAAATAACAATTGTAGATAAAGGCGTAAGAGTAGACGATAATGGCTATTATAATGTTTATGTAACAGTTAAGACTAATGTAGCTGCTGCAGGTAAATATCGTTTCTCTCCGCAGTCACAGTGGGATCTTGACCTCTTTGATTATGAAAATGATCCCGATGCAGCCTTTACTATGGCTAATATGATGGGACGTAGCCTTGATGATGAGATGTGCAATGCTTTGACTTCAGCACAAGGTTATACCTTTGTACAACAGATGAGCAAATCAGACTTCGAGGCAGTTGGTCCTATGTTCTTTGCAATTTGGGTACAAGATGCACAAGGAAGCCGTATTGCCAAGGTTGTTCCCGTAGAGTAACTGATTTTCATTCGTATAACGTGATTTTTGAACATTAAGGACGGCCAGGAAGGTCAATCTGCCGTCATGGTAGATTGACCGCACCTGCCTTCTTCCTTATAACAAAAATATAGCAATTATTAGCAATGAAATCTTTTTTTCAATTTGGTTGGTTATCTGTATTGCTGCTTGGAGTTTTTGCTTGTTTAGCAGTATCATGCAGTGATGACAATCCACCTGTTACTCCTCCGGCTATTCATGTTGATCAAAACGAAATATCAGTAGGTGGTGCTGGTGGTAAAGTTACCATTATATGTCAGATAGAGCACGCTCGTCCTTCAGTTTCGGCTGAAGCTAAGGCCGATCAGTCATGGGTATCGCAATTTGCTTCGAATGAGAAGGGTGAGGTAACTTGCTTTGTTGATCCCAATGCAACCGGTGCAGAACGTAGTGCGGTAATTACACTCAATTATACGGGTGCAGAAGCAGTAAGTGTTAAACTTGTACAGGCTGCAGCAGGCGAACTATTTACGATTAGCGAACTTGCAACTTCTGAAAGCCGTTTGAAGGCAGAGGTTAAACCTCTTGATCCTAAGATGTCCTATTTGGTAATGATCCTGCCAAAAAGCGAAGCTGATGCATATAATGGAGATGATGATGCCATGTATAATGATGACGTCAAATTCTTGAAAGATCGTGCCGAAAAACTTGGGGTTACCTTTGAACGTGCGATTGAAGTTTTCTCTCATAAGGGAGCAGCAGTATTAGAGTGGGAAGATTTAGCAGTGTCAACTCCTTATTGTATATACGCCTATGGTGTAACGCCTAAAGGGGAGCGCATTACCCCGATAGTACGAGCAATTATGACAACTACGGCACCTACTGGCCTTGATACGAAATTTGATATTAACTATCAGGTTAATGGTGTAGAAGTGCAGATGGAAGTTACTCCTGACAATGATATGAATCGTTATTACTACGATATTCTTTCTGCAGATTTGTCTACAGAAGAAATATTGAATACAGTAGCTAACCAACTCAACGAAATAATTGCTTTTTATGCCCAATATGGTTATACTCGCGAGCAGACTGTTGAAGTGATTACCGAAAAAGGTCCTTCTTCATTCCTTTACAATAATTTGGAGTTTGCCACCCCGTATAAAGGTTTTGCATTAAGTGTAAGTCCAAGTGGCATGTTGAGCGGTAATCCTACGATTAAAGAAGTAACAACCGGTGATGTGTTGCTTTCTGACAATCAGTTAACTGTCGAGGTGAGCAACATTACCAGTCGCTCGGCCGACCTTAAGGTAACGCCCAGCAACCATGATTCCTATGTTGTAACTTATGCCCCATTCGATTATTATGGTGATAAAGACGATGAAGTTGTAAAGGGTACCCTCAGCCAGTATATTCGTCAAGGAGCCATTACCGCAGGAACCGAAAAAGTAGAAATACCATTAACAGCATTGACACCCAATACAAAGTACGAAATTCTTACCATGGGTGTTAATGGTAGTTATGCATCAACCGACCTTGTACGTTATACCTTCCAAACTCCCGAAGCATCAGAATCAGATGTTGATGTTGTTGTGAAGTGCGATAAGTACTTTGCAGGTGAGGATGCAGCCAAGAAGTTCCCCGGATTTTTCGATAACTATCGTCAGTATGCAATTCTTCCTGTAGAGGTAAGTACCACGACTGGTGATAAGGTATATTATAACATTTATGAGGACGATTACACCAATCGTGATGAATTTACGGAAGATGTGCTTATCAACGACTTGATGAGCCGGCGCACACAGCCCCGTACCGACTTCTTCTGTACGTATGGTAAAGTGCTTACACTAGCAGCGGTTGCAGCCGATGCAAATGGAAACTTTGGTACTACCTATCGCAAATCTATTCGTTTGAGTAGAGATGGTGTTTCGCCTATTGATGAGTACGATTTCAAACCTGAAGGTAAGAGCATACGTGCATTCTCAAGTCCTTTCATGCCTCAAAACATAGACAAGCGTGTAGTACAACTTGCTCCCATGAAGGATAATTGTGGAGTGCAGTTCAAACACAAGAGTATGCTGCTGGAATCTCTCAAGAATACTCAAATCAAGCCTTTTAAGAAGAATATAATGCGTCGCAGTTTGCCCAAGACAATTGTTTCTTCAAAACAAGATTGATACCATTTAATAACATTATCGCAGGACGATGCCCGGTAGTAAAAAAGATAACCGGGTGTCGCCTGCATTTTCTGCTTCATGATTGCTGTTGTTTTAGCTTTTTACTGTTTAATTCAGAATATGGAAAAGCCCGGCGAACTTGGGGAAAGAAATTCAGGATATGTAAGTTAACTATTCTAATTTATATCTATCTATTCCTACTACGATGAGAAGAATCATTACGCTATGTCTCGCTTTGTTGATGGGATTGCCTTTGTTTGCTCAGAGCCATCCCGAACGTTTGGTTGTTTATCGCGACGGTAAGCCTGTACAGGGTTTCCTCACTGATCGTACAGAGAGTGTTACCTACAGCAAGCCGGCTGATGGCAATGGCGTGTCTTTTACTGTGTTAGGTAAGGACAACCGCTCGTATGAATTTTTACCTAATCAAGCTGATAGTGTGGTTTTCCGTCGCATAACAGCAAAAGTGGCAGTTGATGCGCAGGTAAATCAAATGGACGAAAAGCAAATTTCCTTTACGCTGACTCCATCGAGCGCATGTAAGCAATATCGTTATGTGGTAGTGACCAATAGCAAGGGTCAAGAACTCATTGATGAGGTAGCTGCTGCTGCTTATATTGAACAAAACGGAAGCCAGTTATTCGATACAAAAAGCCTCAAGCACGATGTTCCTGCTGATGGTTTGAGTAAAGGTAATACGTATACCTTACTCACACTTGGTTATGATGAATTTGGAACACCTTGTAAGGTTACCCGCTATTCGTTTAACTACATGGGACGCTACCGCCGCCGTAGCCTTATTACCCAGTATACTGGAACGTGGTGTGGCAATTGTCCGCCAGTTATTGCATCTATTCATCACTTTATGGAGAATGATCCCAATCCAGATGATGTGGCATTCGCAGCCATCCATGCACGCGATGCCTTGGAAACAGGATTTGCAACAAATGTCCGTACCTATGAGGGTGTAAGTGGTTTTCCGCGTATGTACATCAATTTTGGTAAGGAGGTAAATAAGAATACCAATCCTACTATGGGAGCAAAGACCATTCGTGCTATGGTAAATGCTCAGAATAAAATTGCTGCGCGCACAGGTATAGCTGCAACAGTGAGCGAAGTTGATGACAAGGGTAATGTAACTTTTGATACCAAATTATCAGTTACTACTCGTGGTATGTATCGCATGGCTGTATGGGTAGTTGAAGACAATGTCTATAGTAAACAGTCAGACAATTCCGGAAGCTACGATTCTGAGGTAATAAGCAATCATATGAACGTGTTGCGTGCCTCTACAGCAACAAATGCTGCAGGTGATATCATTAGCGAAACTGATATACCTGCTAATACTGTCGTTGAGTACAAGCGTACACTGAACCTTCAAGAATTGAAGGAACGCAATGACATTAAGGATATTAAAAATTGCCGTTTTATTGTAGTCGTAACCTATAATCAGGGCGGCACGAAGTATGCCATAGACAATGTTTTGCCCTGTAAGTTTGGCGAAACTCGTAATTTTGAGTGCATTCCTTGATAAAAGATGAACAAATGTTGGAAACAAAATAGCATTTCAACACCTGTTTTCAGTCTTTTGTCAGAAGGTATTACTGATAGTCCTTAGGTAATTTTGATTGTAACGGTCCGTCCGGTTGGGCACATTAAGTCCTTTTCGGCGGACCGTTCTCTTTTTTCAATCCTTAGGCAATAGAGTAGGTGTTTCAGTCTGTTTTCAAACTTACTTTGTCTGCATGGGTAGTGTATTCCTATATACCATACAATCAAGCATCACTACGAATAAATGCTATCGTAGCGAAGCCTGATTGTATAAAACTGGGGTTGGTTGATATGTTTGCGGTGTTTTTAATAGCAGGTAGTGTGTTCGCTTTTGTTAGTATCTACTTTCGTTTGCCATCCGCCAGGACGTAAGGAATGATGCTTTACAAATATCTGTCAGTTTGTCGAAGTCAATTTTATCGGCTGTATCTGAAGGGCGTGTGTAGTCAGGGTGTCCTTCTGTGTGGTACCAAATAATGGGAATGCCTGCTTTGGCAAATGTTCCATTGTCGCTTCCGCCAACCGGATTGTCCCATGCCCGATAATCGGGAACGAATCCAAAGTTTCGTTCTTTCATATCTTGTTTCAGCCAATTACCAAAAGCTTGATGCGAGGCTGTATAGAAGTATGAAAGATGTTTAGGATTGTTTATTGGTCCGCGTCCCACCATATCGAAGTTGAGGTAGCATTTTATTTGCGAAGGTATTTGCCAATTATGTATAAAGAAGCGTGAGCCGAGTAATCCTTTTTCCTCACCATCCCAAAATGCAAAAATCACAGTGCGTTCAGGTTGTTGCCCGCTTGTTGCAAAAGCTCTTGCAATCTGCATTACAGCAACAACCCCAGAGGCATTATCATCTGCTCCGTTGTAGATAGCATCAACAGCAATATCCGGCATTATTCCTTCATGGTCATAGTGCGCCCCTACAATTACGTATTCATTGGTGCGTTTGCCAGGTATTGCAGCTAAAATATTATTCAAGTGGCGTAAGTGGTGTGCACCATAGCTTTTTACTTTAGCTATTGAGTCAGGATGCACTTGCCAAGGCCCGCGTTGCGGTTTTGTCAGCTTGGCTATATCAAAGGACTGATAGTAACCATTGCTGTTGAATGGAGCAATTCCCCATTCGCGTAGCATCGAAACAATATAGCGCGCAGCCAGTTGTCCACCGCGCATTCCGGCATCGCGTCCTTCGAGTAAGTCGTCGGCCAAAAAGTACATCAAGTTTTCCGAACGTTCGCGACTAATTGTTTCAAGTCCTCTTTCCAATGCCTTTTGAGCTATAAGTTTCAACGGAAAACATGCAATAGTCAATGTCAGACAGAACATAAATAGCTGTATGGTCAGTAATTTTGATTTATTCATTGCTGTATAAAGGTTTAGGGTTATGTAAAAAGATGTGTCTGTGAACTTATGAAATGGTTGTATATCAGTCTGAAATTATCAGTACATATTAGTATACCACAAAATTACAAAGTAATGCTGAGTTAACCAAAATATCACTTTGAGTTCATAGTCCCTTAATTTGTATCAGCGAACTTTGCCGATGTAAAAAACATCAAACTTATTTCAAGATGGGATACGAAACTGACACACAAATCATTGTCGAAGCAACCGATGATGGATTATTTATGGCTTACTATTCAGGTCGCTCGGCCAGTTATGCATTGGGAGAGACCGAAGAAGAAGCGCGCGCTAACTTTTTAGAGCGATATGACATGGAGCCCGAAAGTTGGTCAGACTCTGACGAATATACAATTCTTTATGCAGCCTTATGTTGATATTTATAGCGTCTGCCCTATATTAAGAGATGAAAAATACTTCTCTTCCCCTTTTTAATCGGGCATGGGGATGATAGCGTATAGAATCTAAGCGGTTCTATACGCTTGTTTTAGATTGTAATAGTTTCTCATCTCCTATACCAGCTGTTTTGAGTAATGGATTTATTTGATAAATAGGTATTCCGAACAAATTACGCACGTTTCATAACCGTTTAGCATAAATCGGGTAAGACATATTCGTCTGACTTGCAGAGCTAATGTGCTCAGCCCTTAGTGGAGGAGCCTTCTGTTTATTGTGCAGCTACAGTCGATGAATCTTTCAATAAAATCAACTCCTGGTTATGTATAAATATTACCGATAGATGTCTGACTTTTCCTTAAGTTCTACACCATAGGATGAGCACTTGCGGGCAATCACGTTTAGAGCATAGTTATGTAGACAGTAAAACATCTAGCTAAGAAATGTTTTTGCTACATTATGAAGTGCAGGATGATTGGGTGGAAAATATCAGTTTATAAATAGAATCGTTCAAAGGCATGCAATACAGCGTGTGTTGGGAGAAACATAGCAAATTCTCTACAATGGGTAGAGTGTGGCACAAACAATGAAGTTTCTCTATAGCGATACCATGGCGAGGGAGGTTTAATTATCAACCTGAATTTGAGTTTTGGAATGATTTTGTCAATACCCATGCATTCATAATGATTGAATGTAATGCTGAACCTTGGTTTTAATAGATATAAATTTGGAAATTCGTTTACTTTATGTATTTTTGTCTCATTAATTCTAAATATGTAGGGTAGAAAAATATCAGTTTTATTTTGAGCATATCTCCTATGAAAATAATAAAAATCTGCATTCTCTTTTTCTTGATAAGTATCAATCTGTTTTCTCAAAGTAAACATGAATTTGCTTATGTGGATGAACTTGAAGAATTTTCAGCAACGACATGGATTCTTGCCGGGTGCGAAGAGTTTGACAGAGGCATATATAAACCTTATTACTCTGACATACAAAAGTCTTTTGGCAAGTTCAAATCGCATCCG
>CALCVT010000046.1 GCA_937906495.1 uncultured Prevotella sp. | reverse complement strand
GGAGGTCTGGATATGAGCATAGTTAATTTACACTAATTACGGTAGAACCAAAAAACTCAATGCTTTTTTCGAAAAATCAAGCTGTCCATTTCAGAGCATAGAATAAGTTGCGAGCCGCTAAGTCTTTTAATTTCAAAGGTGGTAGCGTTTCCGCGAATGCCTACTTCAGTAAGCAGTTGGATGCTGGAATCTGTAAGCAAACTATCACGGTCACGATAGTGTACATAAGTCTCGGTAATATTCAGCCGGTTTCCTGAGTATGCGAATCGGCAGAAGGTATCGTTAGTCTTGCCATTATGGAGTTCTAAAGGCGTATTGATGCCAATGAGTTGCTGTGCTACATTCCAAAATGTGGGCGATTGCCGTTTGTCTGTATGCTTATGGTTATATTGCATGTCGCTGGGGCTGGTCTTGCTGTGTATTTCTTGCAAAATCCATTCACCGTCCAAATCTCCGTTTACGGGAGTTTTATCACAGGCTACCCATAGGGGTAGGGTAGCCAGTAGGTATAAAATGCGTTTCATATTGTGTTTGTAAGGCATAGTGCAGCAAGTGTGCATTTTAGTTGGTAAGTAATCCCGATTTAGTAATAGTCAGGCTAAATCCTAGGTTATCGCCCAAGAGGTCTCCTTTATCAAAGGCTACGGCTATACTAGCACCCCATCCCTTTGTATTGAGGCGTCCTATTTTTTCGGGGTTGAAGTGAGCTTCGGCCAGGAAACTGTTGGTTATCTGAGCCTCTGTTTGTGTACTGCCATAGTTTCCGATACTACGTTCGTGGGTATAGAGCAACCTGTAGCTAAGCTGTGGTAGTGGCTGTCCGCTTATGCCTAAATGGTGGGCTTTGAATCGGTTGGCAGTAAAGGTTAAATCGCCATTCTTATTATAGAGTGGCGAGATAAACAGCGGATTTCCCAATGCTTGTCCCCAATGTTGCCAGCCTGCATACAAATTGTGATTATAATAGTTGTCAACACCGCTTATCTGGTCGGGAATGGTTGGTGTATGGTCGTGGTAGAGCGGTCCGCTTTGATACGTGGTGTTTAGGTGTTCGTAAACCAATCCTGAAATAACAGGGTTTTGGGGAAATTGAATCTCCACACCATAAAGTCCGTCTTTCCAGCCGTATTCAAAGAACATTTGGGAATGGTCTTCAAAAAAATGGTCGTAGTATACGCTTGCCCGCCAGCCTTTTCCGGCATAGTTGAGTCTGAAAACCCAGCTACCCAAAGTATTGCCAGTAGCATTGGTATAGCCATTTCCGTCGGTTATGTCTCCTCCAATGCCAAAGGTTGCATCCATAAAGTCTTTAAAACCGTGCCCCATGTGTATCGGTTCTTGGCTGATACCGTTCCATGTTCGTGCATTATAGATGGTTCCGCCGAAGACGGTTGCCATTTCGAGTCCTCCTTCAAACGTTAGTGGAAATTTACTCTCGTTACCCAATCGCAAGTAGCCGGCTTTTGCATGATACAGGGCTTTGCGGGCATAATGTGCATCGGGGGCAGCGTAGTCGGCTTGGAACCTTCCGTCAGTGAGCATGCCATAGCCAATAAAGCCCTTGATGGCAGCCCAGTTCCCTTTACCTGTAATATTCCAGTATTCGGGTAGTGAAAGGCGGATTTGGGGAACCGGGCGTGCGTTGATGCCAAAAGTTTGACTACCACTGCTCAGTGCAGCATTTTTGAGTGCCATGGGTTCTTCTTTGGCTCCGATAGTCAAGCGTACCAGTTTATACTCAATGTCAGCATACAGTTGGTTTACAATGGCTGTACTGGTATAGTTGTAGGCTACGGCCATATCTATACCATAGCCAATGCGCCACTTGTATGTACTGTCGGATTGGGTGCTACGTGTAAGTCCTGCGCGTAGCAATCCGTTTTCGCCTGTTACTGACGAGAGTCCGTATCGGTTGGCTGTGAGCCATAAGGGGGTTGCCCCTTTACCGGCATTAACTTGTATCTGGCTTCGATATTCAAGTTGTTTAGCTGAACGGACCAATGCATTTTGAGCATAGAGTAGTCCGGGAAAACTCAGTCCAATCAGTGCCGGTGCAATTCGTAGGTGCAGTTTATGCTGGGTAGTTGAAAATAATGTCATAGCGTTTTAGTAGTCAACATGCAGACCAGTCGGTAGCAGTAAGTTTGTGGGAGATGTTGCTGCTGCCTGTTTTAAACAAGGCTGCAAGTTTATATAGGTTGCCGTTTGATTATTGTTGCTAATCAGTTAGGGCCTTGTTTACGACCTTCTTTTTTTAGGTCCCTTGGGAGTACTTGATTTGGATGCTGCGTAAGACGGATTGCGTTTAGACGGGGTTTGCGGATAAAGTCGTTTAATAAGGTCGGGGCGTCCAATCCGCTTCAACTCGCTTATAATACGGCTGCGTTCCTCGGGTTTGTACCAAAAAAAGAACATGCGTTGTTTCAGTTTGTCGGCGGGAGTGTGGGCAGAGAAAACCGGTTCAAGTGTGTATGGATGGTAGCCAGAGTACCAGGTATCGGTAGCCACAGTCATGGGGGTAGGTGTAAAGTCTTGCACCTGTTCAAGCTGAAAATCCAGTTCGCGTGTTTCGGCTGCCAGGCAGGCCATGTCTTCTTCTGTGCATCCCGGGTGCGAAGATATGAAGTAAGGAATAATCTGTTGGCGTAAACCAGCTTCGCGATTAATGCGATCGAATATACCTTTGAAAGTATGGAACAGACTGAACGAAGGTTTTCGCATGAGTTTCAACACCTTTTCGGATGTATGTTCTGGAGCAACTTTTAGTCTTCCCGATACGTGTTTGGTTATAAGTTCGCGAGTGTATTCGCGTGCTGCTTGTTGCAGTGCTTCGTCTTTATACGGATGTAGCAAAAGGTCGTAGCGTACTCCACTTCCTATAAAACTTTTTTTAATTCCGGGCAGAGCATCAACAGCACGGTAAATGTCGAGCAGAGGGCGATGATCGGCGTTTAGGTTTGGACATACAGCGGGATGAATGCATGATGGGCGTTTGCAACGTTCGCAAAGATTTTTGTCTTTACCTCCCATACGGTACATGTTGGCAGAGGGTCCTCCCAAGTCCGACAAGTAGCCCTTAAAATCAGGCATTTGTGTAATTTGCTTGACCTCGCGCAGAATGCTCTCCTTTGAGCGGCTCATGATAAATTTGCCCTGGTGGGCCGAGATGGTACAAAAGGCACAACCGCCAAAGCAACCTCGGTGCAGGTTGACCGAGAATTTAATCATCTCGTAGGCTGGTATGCGCTTATTTTTGTATTTGGGGTGAGGCAGTCGTGTATATGGGAAATCGAACGAACGGTCTATTTGTTCCGTTGTCATGGGAGGATAGGGTGGGTTAACTACGACATATTGTTCGCCCAGTGCCTGTATCAGGCGTTGTGGGCGCAATTTATTACTTTCCTCCTCAATGTGTTTGAAGTTCTCGGCAAAGTGTTGCCTATTTGACAGGCAGTCCTCGTGTCCATGCAGCACGATGTCGTCTTCGCCGATACCGCCTGGTATATTATCGGCTCGTTGTAGTGTAACTGTTTGTTTGATGGGGTAGGTGCGCATCAAGTCATTAAACTGGCGTGTAGTGCAGTACATTGTATCTTTGCCGTGCAACAGATGGTTTTCGATGGTACTACACAAATCAGTGAGTGGAAGTTCGCCCATGCCATAAACAATAAGGTCGGCTCCACTTTCAGCGAGTATGCAGGGACGCAGGCAGTTTTTCCAGTAGTCAAAGTGTGTAACTCTTCGCAGCGAGGCTTCAATGCCTCCCAGTACTACCGGAACATCAGGATAAAGTTTTTTGAGTATTTGTGTGTATACGATTGTGGGATATTCCGGGCGCATATCGTGTCGTCCGTCGGGACTATAGGCATCCTCGGAGCGAAGTCGACGGTTTGCGGTATACTTGTTGACCATTGAGTCCATACATCCTGGTGCAATGGCAAAGAAAAGCCTTGGTCGCCCCAGTTTTTTAAAATCTCTGAAGTCACCATGCCAGTCGGGTTGGGGAACAATACATACCCGGTAGCCGTTGGCTTCGAGTAAACGGCCTACGACCGCTGCTCCAAACGAGGGATGGTCAATATAGGCATCTCCTGAAAAAATAATGATATCTGCTGATTCCCAACCGCGTAGTTCCATTTCCTTGCGCGTGGTGGGTAGCCAGTCTGTTAGTTGCATGCTTTATTATTCTTGTTTCGGAAAAGGTTCACAAGGCCGGTTTTTGCTTACACCTATACTTTACGTATATAGGTATAGTTTTCCGGCAGTTTGGGACCGTGCTATTCGGCAGTTTCGGTTTCAGCGGTTTGAGTTTGCTCGTTTGTCCAGGTGTTATAGGTTTCGAGCAGGTTGCGTAGGCCATATGCCTTCATTTTGTCGTGGTAAATCACGTCAATGCACAAATCAAGCAAGTCTTTGGTATTTTCCGTGCTCGAAGCAATAAGAGCACGTATGTGCAGTTTTAGTTTGTCAAGTTCGTCCTCGGTTACATATCCCGACGAGCCAACCAGACGATGGAAGAGATTATATTTTTGAATAGTTTGCAGATTGTTCTCGGTGATTTCCATGTGGCGTGTACCACTTTCGTTTAACTGGATTGTATACATAAGGCAAAGGTATATGCTTGGTTAAAGGGTTACATGGTGAGTTTGGGGCTGAACCTTGGTGTCAAAGTAAGCTACGGGCTTGTTGTGAAGTTGCGATTTGGCTGCCATATATGCTTTTTCCCAATCTGTATTTAAACAGAAGGGAGTTATTTCTCCGCCGCTGGTAATAAACGACATGGTCATGCCTTCGTCCAAGTCTACAAAAAGCGGGTTCGATACAGAAGCATCCATAAACAGGAGGATTCGTTCTCTTCGTTTTTCTTCGTCCAGCTTCTTACTTTTGAGAATTTCGTCAAAGAAGAGTGCTATAAACTCCGAAAGGTAGAAAGCCTGCGTGTTGAGAAATTCAGCAGTAACGGTACCTTGTTGTTCAAATGCTTTTTGCTTCAAATAGATGAGTGCGGTGCGTTTAAACTGGGCTATTTGAGTTTGGGTGAAGCCGCTTGTAGGCGAGTTGACTATATTTGTAGCATTGTTCAGCACATAGTTGTACACATCTTGTGCCCGGGCATTGGCCATATCGGCCAGTAGCATGATGACAAAGGTGATAACGTACTTCATAGTGTAAATAATCTGAAAAGAGGCTTGTCGAGTCAGGTTGCCAAGTCCTGTTTATTTTTATTGTTGGGGAGTTTTGCGAATCGTGGCAGTCTGCCTGTTCGGATTGCTGATTCGGTTGGCATTTTGGCTGACGAAAGTGGCCCACGACTGCGTAGTCTTGGTCGAAGTTTTGGGTTTCCCACTTTGTAGGTAATGACAGTAAGCAACTCCTAAGGCATCGGTAGCATCAAGGTATGGAAGCATGTTTTCACGCGGAATGTGAAGCATGCGTTGCATCATGGCGGCTACCTGCTCTTTGCTGGCCTGCCCATTGCCGGTAATGGCCTGCTTGATTTGTAGAGGAGCATATTCAGTGATAGGGATATCTCGACAAATGGCAGCAGCTATTACTACGCCTTGTGCACGTCCCAATTTGAGCATACTTTGTACGTTTTTACCAAAGAAGGGGGCCTCAATGGCCAATTCATCAGGATGGAAGGCATCAATAATGCCTAATACCCGTTGGTAAATGCGACCCAATTTTAGATATACGTCAGTACACTTCCTTAAGTCTATAACTCCCATAGCCTCCATCGTAACCTTTCTGTTGCATTGTTTAATGATGCCATACCCTAACACGTTTGTGCCTGGGTCTATGCCAAGGATTATTTTTTCAGAGGTTGTCATACTGCAAATGTAGGCAATCGCACGCAAAATTCCGCATTTATTTCTGCAAAATTTTATTATTCGGATATTAACTTGTACATTTGCAGCGATACATAGGCGGCGATTTTGTCAAGAAAACGGCAGTATTACACTGCTAAAGAGGGGCTTGCTCCTGTAGTCTTACATCCTATATCAGGCTTTTGGCCATCCGCCTAGTCAAGTCATAAAACAGAATACGAATTAAAAGATATACTGCGATGAAACGTTTTCTTTCGCTGCTGACTGCAGTAATGCTGGGCGGCACGATGATGGCTCAGGCTGTAATCAAGTTCGATAAATCCAAACACGATTTCGGATCTTTCAGCCGGAATCAAATACAAGTTTACGAGTTTGAATTCACTAATACAGGCAATGAACCCTTGGTTATCCAGCAAGCTTTTGGCTCTTGTGGTTGCACCGTTCCTCAACCTCCTAAAGATCCCATAGCTCCCGGGCAAAAGGGCAAGATTAAGGTTTCGTATAACGGTAAGGGGCAGTATAAGGGTCCCTTCCGGAAATCGATTACCGTGCGCACGAATGCCTCGAATGCCATTTCGCGTATTTATATTACAGGTGTGCTGAACGATTAGTGCTAGTGTAGCCATCTTTGGGTGTTGCTTATCGGTATTATCTTTCTCAATGACCTATTCTTGCCTAGGCATATTTGTTTTTGAGGAGTAACCGTCTGCTTTTTTCTATTAGTTATCACGTCTATGAACAATAATTACCTAGTTATATTGGCCGGAGGAGCCGGCACTCGCTTTTGGCCTATCAGCAACGAAGCACTTCCCAAGCAGTTCCTCGACATTCTTGACTGCGGTCGTACGTTGATACAGCTTACGGCCGATCGCTTTAAAGGTATTGTCCCTGCTGAGAACATTTGGGTGGTTACTTCCGAAGCCTACGGCGATATAGCCAAAGAGCAATTACCCGAAATTCCAGCAGAAAATATTCTTTGCGAACCTTGCCGCCGCAATACTGCTCCTTGTATCTGCTATGTAAGTTGGAAAATCAAGAAACGGAATCCTAAGGCAAATGTAGTGGTCTCGCCGGCAGATCACATGGTACCCGATACCCGGGCTTTTCAAGAAGCTATTGTCGATGCTGTATCGTTCGCTTCCGAAACCGATTCTATTGTAACCTTGGGCTTGAAGCCCACGCGTCCCGAAACCGGTTATGGTTATATCAAGGCCGACTTAAGTTTTTCCTCCTCCCGAAAAAACAACATCTTCCGTGTTGATGAGTTTAAGGAAAAACCTACACTTGATGTGGCTCAAGAGTACGTCAAGCAGCCCAATTACCTTTGGAACTCAGGCATATTTGTGTGGAATGTCAGCACTGTTGTTAACGCCTTCCGTGTGTATCAGCCCGAGATATCTGAGATATTTGAAGAATTATTACCCGTTTACGATACGCCCCAAGAGAAAGAATGCATTAACGAGATGTTTCCTAAATGTCCTGACATCTCGGTCGATTATGCCATCATGGAGAAAGCTGAGGAAATCTTTGTCTACCCCGCAACCTTTCCCTGGAGCGATTTGGGAACATGGAACTCCTTGCGTGAGCAGCATGCTAAAGACCCTTACGGAAATGTTTCGATTGGCGAGAATATTCATCTTTTCGATACCTACAACAGCATAGTACATGCTTGTGGTAAGCAAAGGGTCGTGGTACAAGGGCTTGATGGCTATGTTGTAGCTGAGCATAATGGTCAGTTGCTTATATGTAAACTTTCAGAGGAGCAGCGCATCAAACTCTTCCACTAAATATGTCTTTTACGCAAATCATACTGGCTTGGTACGATGAGCATCGTCGTGACTTGCCATGGCGCAATGTCTCCGACCCCTATCGTATTTGGGTGTCGGAGATTATTTTGCAGCAAACAAGGGTTGAGCAGGGATATGCCTACTATCTGCGTTTTATCGAGGCTTTTCCAAGTGTTGAACAATTGGCCGAAGCCTCAGAAGATGAGGTTTTACGCCTTTGGCAGGGGCTGGGTTATTACAGCCGTGCGCGCAATCTGCATGCAGCTGCCCGTCAGATTGTTGAGGCCGGACAGTTTCCAACCGAATATGCCGGTGTACGTGCCCTCAAGGGGGTGGGCGATTATACAGCAGCAGCCATCTGCTCATTTGCTTACGGATTGCCTTGTGCAGTAGTTGATGGTAACGTCTATCGTGTGCTTAGTAGGTATTGGGGTATTGTCGAACCCATCGATACAACCTCTGGAAAAAAACAGTTTGCCGCTTTGGCTCAGCGCTTGCTTCCTGCAGTGCGCAGTGCCGACTACAATCAGGCTCTTATGGACTTTGGAGCTTTGCAGTGTGTGCCCCAATCGCCTTGTTGCGAGGATTGTCCATTGCAGGCAGGATGCGAGGCTTTTCGTTGCCAGATGGTTGGTGAACTTCCAGTTAAGGCGCACCGTACCAAGGTAATTCCCCGTTATTTTGTCTATGTCCGTGTATCTACCCCTGGCGGAGTGTGGCTCCGTCGTCGTAAGGGCGGTGATATTTGGCAAGGGCTTTACGAGTATCCATTGCTTGAGTTTGAGCATCGACCTTCCTTTGCCGAGATACTCGAACATCCTTTTATTAAACTAATTGGTACCCAAGGAACCTGGTCTTGTTTGGCCGAGGGGGTGAAGCATGTGTTGAGTCACCGTATTCTATGGACAGATGCCTATGAGCTAAAGTTTGATGTCCCAGTGTCAATACCAGATGACTATCAGCAGGTTCCCTTTGACCAACTCGACAATTATGCCCGTCCGCAGTTGCTCATGCGTTTTAATTGGAGCAAATTCTAACATTACTTATTATAAAAACTAACTACTTCCGAATATGGCCCGTAAAAAAAAGCCTCTCCCCTTACTTGAGAAAATTACCATAACCGATGTTGCTGCCGAAGGCAAAGCAATAGCTAAAGTTGACAATCTGGTAGTTTTTGTACCTTATGCCGTTCCCGGCGATGTGGTCGACCTTCAGGTTCGTCGTAAAAAGCATAGTTATGCCGAAGCTGAAGTAGTAAAGTTTCATCATTATTCCGAAAAGCGCAGCGAGCCTTTTTGCCCGCATTTTGGCGTGTGTGGCGGTTGCAAATGGCAGTGCCTTCCCTACGAGGAGCAGTTGTTTTACAAGCAGAAGCAGGTAGTCGATAACCTGACGCGTATAGGCAAGGTCGAACTTCCTGAAGTAATGCCCATTTTGGGCAGCAAGCACACTTCGTGCTACCGTAACAAACTGGAGTTTGGCTTTTCAAATAAAAAGTGGCTTACTCAAGAGGATATTGCCTCGGGCGTTAAGTTTGAGGTGATGGATGCTGTAGGTTTTCATATTCCAGGCGCATTCGATAAGATTCTTGACATCAATGTGTGCCACCTGATGGACGATATCAACAACCGTTTGCGCAATGGCATTCGCGAGTTTGCCATTGCTCAGGGCCTGTCGTTCTATGATTTGCGTGCCCAGCATGGTTTGCTTCGCAACATGATGATACGTACCTCGGCTACGGGCGAGATTATGCTGCTCATACAGTTCTGCATCCGTACTGACGAGGAGCAACAGCAGGCTGAGCAAGTGTTGGCTTATGTACATACCGCTTTCCCTGAGGTATCATCGCTCCTGTGGGTCAACAACCTCAAGTGTAACGACACTATCGGCGATCTCGATGTGCATACCTATAGCGGCACCGACTTTATTTACGAAACCATGGAGGGACTCCGCTTTAAGGTCGGCCCAAAGAGTTTTTATCAAACCAATACAGAGCAAGCCTATGAGTTGTACAAGGTAGCTCGCAACTTTGCCGGCCTTTCAGGCACAGAGTTGGTTTACGACCTTTATACCGGTACCGGAACCATAGCCAACTTTGTGGCACATCAAGCCCGTCAGGTCATAGGTATTGAATATGTGCCCGAAGCCATTGATGATGCCCGCGAAAATGCTCGTATCAATGGCCTTGACAACACGCTCTTCTATGCCGGTGATATGAAGGACATCCTTAACCGTGAGTTTATTGACCGTCATGGCCGTCCCGATGTTATTATTACCGACCCTCCCCGTGCCGGCATGCACACCGATGTGGTCGATACCATTTTGTTTGCTGCACCGCAACGCATTGTTTATGTAAGTTGCAACCCTGCAACTCAGGCCCGCGACCTCCAGTTGCTCGATGTCGCATACCGCGTAAAAGCCGTGCAACCGGTCGACATGTTCCCGCAAACCCACCACGTCGAAAACGTTGTTTTGCTTGAGCGTCGTTAACCGCCAACATGTTTCATCTTAGGTGCGCATGCTATGGTAACCACACACAAGTACAATCCAATACTCAAGTCGCGCCTCTTGGCACAGGTTCAGGCTGGAAGTGCCGAGGGGCTCGATGCATTGCTTCGTTCATTGTCGGTGGCCGAGTTCCGGACGGCTTGTTATCAACTAGCCGAAGACATACTGCCCGGTATCGAGTCGGAGCAATACTGGCACTTTTTTATGTATTTGGTTCCCCCGCGTTCCAAAGTTTACCTTGGGCTGTTTCTAAAGGCAGCAGTTAAACTTTACCGGGCTCAAAGTTTGCGGCTTGACGAAGGGGTTCTTGCGGAATTTGCATCGCAGGCAACTCCCATTGATGTGCGCAAAACGCTAGAGCGCCTGTTGCCCGAAGTTTCCGATCCGGTCGATATGCAGTTGCTGGTACGCGTGTTTTGTCAGAATCAACTTGAGCAGGCAGCCCCCCACTTGGTACGTGCAGGAACACCTACAGCCTACTATCAGTTGTTTTGTTTGCTTAAAACGGCTGAGTCCGACCGCCAGTTGCTTCACGCCTATGCCTCGCTGTTGTTACGCAAGGCCGATTCCCTCTCGTTCAATATGACCAGCATTATCCGTCAGTATTTCGACTTACAGGATATTCCCGGGCGTTTCTCGCTTCAACTTGAACCTTACGAATTGAGTCGGCTTGACCAGGGCGCCGAATATTTTTTTAAAATCCTACAGTCGTAACTGTAAGGCGGTAACTGCCGGACGTAAATGAAGTAGCCTTGCCGCCTTATGTGTAACGAAGCCTAACCCATTACTATCCTATGAAACGAATTGTTACTTACTTCTTATTGTGCAGTACGTTAGCCTTGCCGGCAAATGCACGTAAAAAAGCTGCCCCGACAGCCAAGCCGGCAGCTGAGGCTTTAGTCCGGAAAGGACTCTTTAGTGTAACAAAAAGCGGTGCCGATTGGTTTTTTAGTATTCCTGATTCCTTGATAGGGCGCGAAATGCTCGTCACCGTGCGTTATACGGCTACTCCGGCCGGTACCGGTAAGTATGGGGGTGAATTGGCTAATCAGCAAACCGTTTATTTTGAGAAAGCTCCTGATAACCGTTTGTTGCTGCGTTCAAGGCTATTGGTTAATGCTGCCGACTCGGTCGATGCTATTAACCGTGCCATTCTCATCAGTAATGAAGACCCTATTATAGCCTCGCTCAAAATTGAGAGCCATCAGCACAAATTATATAAAGTCAATGTTACGGCGCTCTTTAATGAGGATAATCCGGCCATCGGTGTCGACCCTCTCTACAAGCGTACCTTGGGCTTGCAGGCTTTGCTTCCAGGTAGTTCCTACATAGAGAGTATCAAGACATTTCCGCTTAACACAGAGGTGCGTACGGTTAAAACTTGGATGACTGCACAGCGTGGCAGTTATGCTGCTACTTATACAGGCAAGGTAACTTTAGGACTCAACGTATCTTTTTTGCTCTTGCCCGATGTGCCTATGCAGCGCCGCTTGTTCGACCCGCGCGTAGGTTATTTTACCGATAGCTTTGTCTATTTCTCCGATGCTCAGCAGCGTGTAGAGCCCAAACGCTTTATCACGCGCTGGCGCCTAGAACCTAAAGACAGTGCCGATGCCGAGAAAATGAAACGAGGCGAACTGGTTGAGCCTAAAAAGCCTATCGTTTATTATATAGACCCTGCCACACCCAAAAAGTGGCGCCCGTACCTCATACAAGGGGTGAACGACTGGCAGAAAGCTTTTGAAAAAGCTGGCTTCAAGCAGGCTATTATTGGTAAGGAATGGCCCGAAAACGATTCGACCATGTCGATGGAAGATGCCCGTTACTCTTGCATTCGTTACTTGGCATCGCCTTTGGAGAATGCCTATGGTCCGCAAGTGCACGATCCGCGTTCGGGCGAGATACTGGAGAGTCATATCTGTTGGTATCATAATGTAATGACACTGGTGCACGATTGGTATATGGTACAAGCCGGTACCATTGACGAGGCTGCACAGAAAATGAAGTTCGACGATGAACTCATGGGGCAGCTCATCCGTTTTGTATCTTCGCACGAGGTTGGACATACGCTCGGACTCCGTCATAATTTCGGTGCTTCGTCAACCGTTCCGGTTGACAGTTTGCGTTCCAAACATTTTGTCGAAACGTATGGTCATACCCCCAGTATTATGGACTATGCCCGATTCAATTATGTAGCACAGCCTGAAGACAGCATTTCGCGTGCTGGCATCTTTCCGCGAATCAACGACTACGATGAGTGGGCCATAGAGTGGGGGTATAAGCCTATGTGGAATGCGTACGATGATGTGAGCGATCATTGGGAACTCGAAAAACTGACAACCCAGCGTTTAGCCTCGAGTAGGCGCCTGTGGTTTGGCGATGGCGAAACAAACCGTACAAACGATGCCCGTTGCCAGACAGAGGACTTGGGCGATGATGCTGTAAAAGCCAGTGAATATGGTATTCTCAACCTGAAGCGTACATTGCGAGAACTACCCGAGTGGACCTATCAGAGCGGTGATATCTACGGCAGTAACCTCTTGTCTATGTACAATCAAGTGTCCGGACAGTTCTTGCGCTATTGCTTCCATGTGCTTGCCAATGTGGGGGGTGTGTACTATGATTACAAAACGGTTGATGAGGCTGGTTCTATATATACAGACGAACCTAAGCAAAAACAGTTAGATGCTTATAAATTCTTGGAACGCCATATTCTGAATGAGCCACAATGGTTGCGCAATCAAGCTTACATGAACCGCCTGTTGCCCGATGCTCAAGGAGCACTTTGCCGTGTGGGCGAGCGGGTGTTGGCCAACATGCTTTCAGCAAGGGTGCTTAATCGCTTGACTACTACTTATCCGGTAGAGGAGTATCTGCCGGCGCTGTTGCAAAATCTTTTTGCTGAGGCTAAGTCGGGAACCAAACCTTCGGTTTATCGTAGTGAGATGCAGCGCGTGGCTGTACAGTCGCTGATTGTTTACTTCCAACAGCAGAAGCGGGGAAAGGCTTATCCCGAAGTCTTGGCTCAACTTCGCCTTTTGCAGCGTCAGTGCAATGCTACCGATTCGCAGCCCCATTTTGCTGCACTTGCCGATTTAATCAATCGCGCGTTGGCAATTAAGTAGTGTGATGGTATTATAGGAACTTCAAACAGACATATCTGCTTGTTAAGGCGGCCGTAACTGCATTTGGGAGTTACGGCCGCCTTTTTTGGGGGGGCTGGCATCTGCTTTAAACATTGTTTGCCTGAGATTGATTATGTACTGTAAAATGAATTACACGCAGTGCTCTAATTTATACATCCGTGAATGGTATTTTTGACTTCGCATTTGCGGCATTCAAAGGGTTGGGGGAGAGCCCTCATTCAGCAACTGGCTAGAGTAGATATTTGCAGTTCGATGATGCGGAAGTTGGAATGGAAAAACATATAAAGAAAGGATAGAAACTTGATTATATGCGGAAAATTCAAGATAATGTATCCAAAATGTCTACCCGAAGGTTAATAATATGTAAATCTTTAGCCGCGAGTCAGAAATGCCAGCAAATTGCAATGTAAAACGCTTTAGCACTGTCTGTAGTAGCTGGATGTAGTATGAGTGGAGCGATAGAATTAACGGATGGCGCTTTAGAAAAATCAGATGGCGCTTTAGAAAAATC
>CALCVT010000045.1 GCA_937906495.1 uncultured Prevotella sp. | reverse complement strand
CAGCTGAGCTAGCGAATCAAACCTTTATTGCTGTTAAGCGAGTGCAAAGATAGGGGGTTTGTTTGTAATGACCAAATGTTTTGCCAATTTTTTTTGAAAAAATATGTGTTTGTCCCTTATTTTGCAGAGAAAAGTATGTTTTCTTGCTGAATATAGCGTGTTTTGACTTCTTCTGAAAGCATAATTATGAAGATGTCCCGCTTATTTTTCAGAATCGGATTGTAGGTTCTTTGTCTCTGTATGGTTAGTATGAGTTGTATTTGATTTTGTAGGCTGGTTAAGATTATGGGATTTTGCAGGGTCGGGTGCTTCGATGTAAATGCCGACACGTTTTTCGATGTCAATATCTTCGGGATCGGGTTGGATGGGTGAATTAACAGGAACCTGTTCGCCAAGAACGTAGCGGCGGTAGTAGGAAATGGCCAATGTAGTAATAGGCAAGGCAATAATCAGTCCGATAATACCAAAGGCGTATCCCCAAACAGAGAGTGAGAGTAGGATGATAGCAGGTGGTAACCCCATGATTTTGCCCATGATACGTGGAGTGAAAATAGTATCTTGCAGAATTTGTACTACAATGTAGACAATAAGAACCAAACAGAGGAGCCACCAGAAGTTCTGTCCGGTTTCGACAGCTTTAAGTAGGGCTAAAAATGCAGCCGGCACAAATCCGACTACTTGCAGATAAGGCACAAAACTGATTACTCCGATGAGGCATCCCAATCCGATGGGCATGGGAAAGTCTATGATGACAAAGCCGATGGAGAACATCACACAATTGCTCAGTGCTACTAATGCTTGTCCACGAAAGTAGCCAGCCATATTGCGTTCGACATCGGCCGCCAGTTGGGCTGCAAAGTTGCGTCGGTGTTTGGGGATGAAATGAATCCAACCATTAGCATACTTTTCGTAGTCGGTTAGTAAAAATAGTAAATAAAGTAGCCCAATGAGCGAAGCAGCTGTGTTGATGATAATTCCTGCCGTGCTCCACAAGAATTCCCACATGGTTGGTACAGCACTTTTGATAGCAGATATGACATCGGGCTGTTGCAAGAAGTTTTCGATGTTGTATTCGCGGGCATGTTGCTGTGTAAACTCTTGTACAGCGGGGGGGATGGCAGCATTGTCCGATCCCTTTTGCAAGTATTCAAGTGCTACGTCCTTGAGGTGGGTTACCTCGTTAATCATAGGAGGTATAACTAAATAGAAAAAGCCGCAGAGCACACTGAAAGTAACAATAATCGTGAGAGTGATGGCAATGAGACGATTGCCTGTTTTAATTTGCAGGTAGCGCACCATGGGATAGAGCAGATAGGCAGCAGCCCAAGCAATAAAGAAAGGTATAAGAACCGTTTTAAGGTAATAAAGCAGTGCGGCAAAGCCAACAATAAGCAAAACGGCAAGTACACCTCTAATAAAGCGGTCGAAGGTGATGGGCCTTTTGCCGCCAACTTTGAAATGAGTCATAGGCACAGAACAAATGTATAATTCGATGAAATACAACTGCACCCCAGAAACAGAATAAAGAGCTTTCAAAAAAGGATGTTAAGTCTTCGAATTGAGGCTGCAGCTGTGATGAAAGACCTTAAGTCGGGGCAAAATTATCTATTCTATTTCAAAAAAACGGCAAAAGCACACTAATTTGTTTGCTCTCATTGAATTTAGCTATATATTTGCAGCATGGGAACATTGTATTTGGTGCCCACCCCTGTGGGTAACCTGGAAGATATTACGCTCCGTGCGCTCCGTGTGCTGAAGGAGGCAGATGTGATTTTAGCTGAGGATACACGTACTTCGGGTATCTTGCTCAAGCATTTTGAAATCAAGAACCAATTGGTTTCGCACCATAAGTTCAATGAGCATCAGACCGCTGAGGCCTTTGCTGCTCGTATGGCAGCCGGCGAAGTGATGGCATTGATATCGGATGCTGGAACGCCAGGTATTTCGGATCCCGGCTTTATGTTGGTACGTGCCTGTGTGGCCCGTGGGGTTACTGTACAATGTTTACCAGGCGCAACAGCATTTGTGCCGGCTTTGGTATCCTCGGGTTTACCTTGTGACCGCTTTACTTTTGAAGGTTTCTTGCCTCAGAAAAAAGGACGTGCATCACGTTTGTCACAACTTAGCGACGAACCCCGTACCATGATATTTTACGAATCGCCCTATCGGGTTGTTAAAACCCTTGAGCAGTTTATTGAACATTTTGGTGCGGAGCGTCGTTGTTCAGTTTGCCGTGAAATATCGAAGCTACATGAAGAAAGTGTGCGCGGCACGTTGACCGAAGTGTTAGCACATTTTGTTGAAACAGAGCCCCGCGGCGAGTTTGTTATCGTTGTTGAGGGGTGTGAACCGCCTAAAAAATCAAAGAAACAAAAACCTAATGAATAATCACCGACCGGATTGGCCGTCAGTGGCCGAACGGTCCAAACTATTCCCTTCTTCTATGAAAAAAATTGCTTTACTGCTAGTAGCAGTCTGTGCGTTGACTTTTGTCACTTCGTGCAATACTAAAAAAGAACAGGAAAAAAACGGAAAGGACACCACGGCCACCATCGACTCGTTGCGTCAAGCATTGGCTCAATCGCAGAACGAATCGAACGATTTGATTGAGACGCTCTCGCAAATCCAAGACGGATTTGATCAGATTAACGAGGCTGAAGGACGTGTGAATGTAGAAAACCGTCAGGGCGAGCGCGCTAATAAACAAGCTATTATCGAAAATATGGCTTTCATTCAGCGCACACTCAAACTGAACAAAGAACTTATTTCCAACCTCCAACAGCAACTTCGTAACTCTAACCAAAGTGACAAGCGTACCAAGAGTAAATTGGAGGAGATGGTTAACACCTACAACAAGCAACTCGAGGAAAAGCAAAAGGAAATTGAAGACCTGCGTGCACAACTTGCCCAAAAGGATATCCAGATAGCCGAGCAAGGCGAGCAAATCAATTCGCTCAATGCAAGTGTAAATGACTTGAATCAAAAGAACGAAGAAAAAGCCCGCCAGGTAGCTGCTCAGGAAAAGGCGCTCAATACAGCCTATTATGTATTTGGCACTAAAAAAGAACTCCGCGAGCAACGCATTTTGCAGAATGGCGATGTGCTCAAGGGCAATAACTTTAATAAAGACTACTTTACCCGCATTGACCTGCGCGTAACCAAAACTATAAAGCTTTACTCAAAGAGTGCAAAACTCATGACCAACCATCCGGCTGGCTCCTATACGCTCGAAAAGGATGCACAGGGACAGTATGTGCTTCGTATTACCAACCCTCAGAATTTCTGGAGTGTTAGCAAGTATTTGGTTATCACTGTAAAATAGCAGCATTCCTGCAATACAGCCGGTGTAAAGCCCAAACATTATGCCGGTTGTGAAAAGGACAGAAGAGCATAGGTCACGTTCGGTTATCCGTCGTAGATAGATGTTCTTTTGTTCTTTTCGTGTATTTAAACCTATCTTTTAATTGAATGAAGTGCCATGCGTACAAGTATACCCTTTTTTTTAGCCCTTTTGCTGCTTTTATCGTCGTGTAGTTATCGTCAGTTCGGAGCTGTAGCAACAGGTAGTTCACTTGGAGGAATGCTGGGCTCCAGCATAGGAGGACTTATGGGCGGCTATCGGGGTGCTGATAAAGGTACTGTTGCCGGTATGCTTATTGGTGGAGCCATAGGAGCAGTAGTAACAACCACTCGTAATGCTGCTGAGCGTTCTGAAGCCGAAGGAAGTTATGATTCAGCAACCGAAGGTTATGAAGATTATTCAGAATACGATAATTATTCTCACAGCCGCTCTTACAAACATGACGATCCTGTAACGTACGGCACCTATAACAGTCCGCGCTATCGCAATCCGGCCGCTGAAATGTCTGACTTGTCGTGTATCGATGTTTCGAATATACGTTTTTTGGATGCAAACAATAACCGTCAGCTCGACAGTGGCGAAGAAGCCACCATTGTGATGGATGTATATAACCGTGGAAGCAAAACACTCTATAATGTAACTCCACACATATGTTGCAACAACCGCAGAGTAGTTGTTTCGCCCGCAGCAACAGTCGAGAGCATCCGTCCGGGCGGAGGTATCCGTTATAAAACAACAGTTCGTGCTGCAAAGCGCTTGCGAGGCGAGGAACTGCGCTTTACCGTAACCTTTGGCACAGGACGTCAGGCTGTTGAAGTCAGCACTTTTTGCATAGCTTCTGAATAATTGCTGCAAAAAGTATTCACAATACATTTGGCGGTACTGTTGCTATGTAGCAAACCTGCATGCGGCAGAAGCATATAAGCGGATGGGGTAGCTCTTGTCCGCTTGTATGCTGCTGTTGCTATATGTTCCGGTTGCTGCTATTGTTCTTCGGATCGTTCGTTTAAACTTTATATCATTCAGAATAACAACCGATAAAAACAAATATTCCGTGTTAATCCACCACAAAGCAATACTCCGATTAGGTATTCCAATTGCCATTGGCCAATTGGGTGTTATCATCATGGGCTTTGCCGATACGATGATGGTAGGCCGTTATAGTACCGATGCGTTGGCCGCAGCATCGTTTGTGAACAGTGTGTTCAATCTGATAACCTTTTTCCTGATGGGTTACAGCTATGGTCTGACCCCTTTGGTCAGTTCGCTCTTCGGACAGGGTAAGCGGGTCGAAGCCGGTGCAACTTTAAAGCAGGCAGTAGTGTGCAACCTGCTGTTTGCTTTGTTGCTGATGCTGATTATGGGCGTGCTTTACTTCTTTCTCGACAAGATGGGGCAGCCGGTCGAAATTCTCAGTTTGGTGCGTCCTTACTATATAACCATTTGGGTTTCAATATTCTTTGTAGCCCTTTTCAATGCTTTGCGTCAGTTTACCGATGGCATTACCGAAACCCAAACCGCCATGTGGGCCTTGCTTTCGGGTAATGTGCTCAATATAGTAGGAAACTATCTGCTTATTTATGGTGTGGGCCCCTTTCCTGAATTAGGTTTGCTAGGTGCAGGTTTGAGCACCATGACCTCGCGCATTGTGATGTCGCTGATATTGTTGGCTGTATTGCTGTTGCGCAAACGCTATGCCGTTTATCGTGAAGGTGTGCGTGTCACGGCATTGTGTGGCCGGGAGTTGCGTTACATTAATAAACAGTCTATGCCTATAGCCTTGCAAATGGGCATGGAGAGTGGAGCCTTTACCTTTACCGGCATTATGGCCGGTTGGATTGGAGCTGTCGATTTGGCTACTTTTCAAGTAATGGTAACAATTGGAACATTGGGCTTCCTGTTTTATTATAGTTTTGGTGCGGGTTTGAGCATCCGTGTAGCAACCTTTTATGGATTAAAAGACTGGGAGCAAGTGCGCTTATCGACACGTGCCGGTACACATATATTGCTGGCTATGGCAACCTGCTCATCGCTCATCTTTCTTTTGTTGGGCGAAACCCTTATACATTTCTTTACGTCCGACCCTTCTGTAGTGGCATTGGCTGTAAGTTTGATACCCCCACTCATTTTATATCAGTTGGGCGATGCCATGCAAATATGCTATGCCAATGCTTTGCGCGGCACCTCGCACGTGATGTCGATGATGTGGATAGCCTTTGTCAGCTATATCGTGGTTAACATACCGGCCGGTTATATTTTAGCCTTCCCTTTAGGTATGGGCATTTATGGCCTGTTTATAGCTTTCAGTTTGGGACTGTTTGTAGCGGCAACACTTTTTTACTGTCATTACCGCAAGGTCATGAAGCAGTCTGTTGTACGGCATGCTTAGTTTTAGACCATGCTTGCAATTGGCTGTGAGTTAAAGCAGTAGAATATGGTTGCAAAGCATGTTGAAACCGGTTTTTATTTTTTTATAGCCTGGGGTCTGCCCTGTTTCAATAGGACAGCCCCCGATGTTTAATGGAAATAATCACCTTCCTTGTGTATCTGCTTGAATCAGTTTATGAAAAATAGCTTAAGCCCCAATGTAGCATCAATTACTAATAGCAGGTGTAAAAAAATATAGAGCGAATTCCAAACGTTTTACACCCCCTTCTGTAATTTTTTCAAGCCCTTTTATAGCGTATGGTGCGGGCTAATACCATATGCAAGCCGATAGCCATTTAGGCAAGTCACCTTGCGTGTAAGGTAAAATATGTTGTGTGTTACCTTTGTAAACCCCATTTCTCAAGCTGCGGCTTAAGCATTGTTCAGAGCCCGACTTCGAGTGACACAAACGGTTGCTCATACAGTCAGTTTGTCAGAAAATTTATTTTAGGCTTGGCTCTCCGCTTGGTTTGCACTAACTTTGCGTCACGAAATCAGCAACCTAACGATACAACCATTATGGGAGGCTTCTTTGGAACCGTTTCGCAGCTCGACTGCGTAGCCGATTTATTTTACGGCACCGACTACAATTCACACTTGGGTACCCGCCGTGGTGGTATGGCAACTTACCATCCGGGCGAAAAGCTCTTTGTGCGCTCCATTCATAACTTGGAAAGTTCTTATTTCCGTACCAAATTCGAGGCTACGCTTCCGAAATTTGCCGGAGCAACATCGGGTATAGGCATTATTAGCGATACCGATGCTCAGCCGTTGGTTATCAGTTCGCATTTGGGTCGTTTTGCCATTGTGACAGTAGCCAAAATCAATAATATAGACGAGCTTACTCAAGAATTGCTCGACAAGCAGATGCACTTTGCAGAGCTCTCGTCCGGAAAAACCAATCAGACAGAACTGGTAGCTCTGCTCATTACGCAGGGCAAAACTTTTGTCGAAGGTATCGAAAACGTTTTTCGCCGTATCAATGGCTCTTGCTCGTTGCTCTTGCTCACCGAAGACGGTATCATAGCAGCACGCGATGATTGGGGCCGTACGCCTATTGTGATAGGCAAAAAAGAGGGAGCTTACGCTGTAACCAGCGAGAGCACAGCCTTTCCAAACCTTGACTATCAAACTGTGTGTCATCTGGGGCCGGGCGAAATTGTGCACCTCCGCGCCAATGGTATGGAGCACTTACGGAAACCGCAGGAACATTGCCAGGTATGCTCCTTCTTGTGGGTATATTACGGATTCCCAACCTCAACCTACGAAGGCCGCAACGTAGAGCAGATGCGCTATGACAACGGCGAGATGATGGCAGCCGAGGACGATACTGAGGTTGACTGCGTATGCGGTATCCCCGATTCGGGTGTAGGTATGGCTTTGGGTTATGCAGCCGGAATGGGCAAGCCTTACCAGCGCGCCATTGCCAAGTATACCCCAACATGGCCCCGCTCCTTCACTCCAGCCAATCAGAGCATGCGTTCGCTGGTAGCCAAGATGAAGTTAATACCCAACCGCGAAATACTTAAAGGCAAGCGCGTACTCTTTTGCGACGACTCCATTGTGCGTGGCACCCAGTTGCGTGACAATGTTAACGTGCTCTTTGACGATGGTGCGCGCGAGGTGCATATCCGTATAGCTTGCCCGCCCCTTATTTATACTTGCCCCTTTATCGGTTTTACCTCCTCAAAAAGCGAGATGGAACTCATCACGCGCCGCATAATCAATGAGTTGGAAGGCGATTCGGGCAAAAACCTCGAAAAATATGCTACGGCTGGTACTTCAGAGTATAACCAGATGGTCGAAACCATTCGTCAGCGTCTTGGGTTGACCTCGTTGCGGTTTAATAAACTCGAAACGCTGGTACAAGCCATTGGTCTGCCCAAATGTAAACTGTGTACTCATTGTTTTGACGGTAGCGGTTGTTGCGGTCATGCCTGCGAGCCAAAGTAAGGAGAGCACACCATTCAAGTAGGGAACAGACCATTCATCAACCTGTGCATCCTGCATGTTCTTGATATAGTTATATCAATTTATAGATACGGAAGCCCTTTGCCTCAAGCGTAAAGGGCTTCCGTATGTTTGTTAAAAGCAACCTCATTACCAAGTTTTGGCTGTAACGTAACTTGTATCTCGTTTTTTCTTCATAACTTAGCCAACTAATTTGGGAAAATACGGCATTGATTGTTCCGAACACTTTTCCCGCTCTTGGCAGTACCTGTAAACTTTAAGACAAATACCCGTCGGTGTTTGTAAATTATGATAATAGCCAATAGCCTATAATCTGCAGGCTCTAACGCTGCCATTGTTCAATATAATAAAAAGGAGGAGTTAATGCTCCTTTACTGAAAAACGAAAGAAAATAAAATGATATATCAGCATGAACTACAAATGGAATTACGAAGTTCCCGATGCTGCCACGGCAGCCGCGGAAACGGAGTTGGCCAGTGCATTGGGAATTCATCCGGTGCTCGGAAAACTTCTGTTCGACCGCGGCATCCGTACCCTGCAGCAGGCGCGCCACTTCTTTCGTCCGCAACTTACTGAGTTGCACGATCCCTTCCTGATGGACGATATGCAGGTAGCTGTAGACCGTTTAAATCAAGCAATGGGACGCAAGGAGCGAATTTTGGTTTATGGAGACTACGATGTAGACGGCTGTACGGCAGTTGCACTTGTTTATAAGTTTCTGCAGCAGTATTACTCCAATATCGATTATTACATTCCCGATCGTTATGAGGAGGGCTATGGAATTTCGAAAAAAGGCGTTGACTTTGCACACGAAACTGGTGTTGGTCTTATCATCGTGCTCGACTGTGGCATCAAAGCCATCGACGAGATAGCTTATGCCAAGAGTCTGGGCATTGACTTCATAATTTGCGATCACCACGTGCCCGACGACGAACTGCCCTGCGCTGTGGCTATACTCAACCCCAAGCGCCGCGATAATCATTATCCCTATACGCACCTTTCGGGCTGTGGGGTAGGGTTTAAGTTTATGCAGGCATTTGCTATAAGCAATGGTATAGAGTTTAATAAACTCAATCAATTGCTCGATCTTTGTGCAGTGAGCATCGCTTCCGATATTGTGCCCATTATGGGCGAAAACCGCATTCTTGCCTCGCATGGCCTGCGGTGTCTGAATTCGAATCCGAGCATAGGTTTGCAGGCCATCATCGAAGTTTGCGGATTGTCTGACCGAGAGTTGACAATGAACAATATCATCTTCAAAATAGGGCCACGTATCAATGCCTCAGGCCGTATGCAAAATGGTATGGAGGCTGTCGACCTCTTGGTTGAAAAGGATTATGCTGCAGCGCTCGAAAAGGCCGGCCGCATCAATCTTTACAACGAAGCCCGCAAGGACCTTGACAAGCAGATGACTGAAGAGGCTATCGAAAAGGTTAAAGATTTGCCCGAACTGGCCGACCGCCGAAGCATCGTAATCTATAATGAAGACTGGCATAAAGGAGTTATAGGAATTGTTGCATCGCGTCTTACAGAGCAGTACTACCGTCCGGCAGTGGTACTTACCCGTTCAGAAGGCATGGCTACAGGCTCTGCACGTTCGGTATCGGGCTTTGATGTGTACAAGGCTGTGCAAAGTTGTGCCGACTTGCTCGAAAATTTTGGCGGACATACCTATGCAGCCGGTCTAACCTTACCTGTTGACCATATCGAAGAGTTTGGCCGACGCTTTGAGGAGTATGTAACCAATCACATTCTTGACGAGCAAACCGAGGCCAGCCTTGAGATTGATGCCGAGATAGACTTTAAAGACGTAAATTTCCGTTTTTACCAGCAGTTGCGGCGTTTTGCCCCCTTTGGTCCTGGCAATGTTAAACCTGTTTTTTGTACCAAACGCGTGTACGACTACGGAACCAGCAAGGTTGTAGGACGCGGACAGGAGCACATTAAATTAGAACTCGTAGATAACAAGAGTAATAACGTAATGAACGGCATTGCCTTTGGGCAGAGTTCGCAGGCACGCTACATCAAAACCAAGCGAGCCTTCGATATATGCTATTCAATTGAAGAAAACACGCACAAGCGTGGCGAAGTGCAATTGCAAATCGACGACATCCGCCCCTCTGAGGGCTGAGTATAATAACAAACGTCTTGCCGGCGGACTTGAGGTTGTCTGAATACTGACAGCAGCCAAGCCCATCGGTAAGACGTTTGTCGTATAATCCATAGCAACTGCAGCATAGTATAGATGGATCAGTTTAAGCAAATACTAAAGCAATACTGGGGCTACGATGACTTTAGAGGCATACAGCGCAATATCATCGAAAGCATTGCCTCCGGTCGAGACACCTTAGGGCTGATGCCCACAGGTGGAGGCAAGAGCATCACCTTTCAGGTGCCAGCACTGGCCATGGAGGGGTTATGCCTGGTTGTTACCCCACTCATAGCCTTGATGAAGGATCAGGTTGACAACCTGCTAAAGCACGATATTCGGGCAACAGCCATTCATTCCGGACTCTCGCGCGAGGAGATTGTACGCCGTTTGGACAACGCTGTGCTGGGCGCATATAAGTTTTTGTATGTTTCGCCAGAGCGCCTTGTAACAAGCATCTTTATGAATAAGGTGCAGCGTATGAGGGTATGTCTGCTTACGGTTGATGAGGCGCATTGCATTTCGCAGTGGGGTTACGACTTCCGTCCGCACTATTTGCGTATAGCCGAGGTGCGCAAACTCCTGCCCGGAGTGCCGGTGCTTGCACTTACGGCCACTGCTACCCCCAAGGTGGTCGACGATATCCAGCAACGCCTTACCTTTGCGACACCCAATGTGTTCCGCATGAGTTTTGCCCGTGCCAATCTGCACTATGTGGTACGCAGGGTCGACTCGAAAATTGAGGAGATGGTGCACATCCTTCAGTCGGTCGAAGGTTCGGCTGTGGTGTATACCCGCAGCCGTCGCCTTACGCGCGAAGTGGCCGAAACGTTAGAGAGTGAAGGTATTTCGGCCCTATACTATCATGCTGGGTTAACATCGCTCGACAAAGATGTACGTCAGCTAAGTTGGCAGCGCGATGAGGTGCGTGTAATGGTGGCTACTAATGCTTTTGGCATGGGCATAGACAAACCCGATGTGCGCCTGGTTATACACCTGGATGTGCCCGATAGCATTGAGGCTTATTATCAGGAGGCTGGGCGTGCCGGACGTGATGGTAACCCGGCTTATGCAGTGTTGCTGTGCGATCGCTATGATGCTATGAAACTGAAGGCACGTGTGCCGCAAACCTTTCCTGATCGTGCTTATATCCGCAAGGTTTATGCCGACCTTTCTTCATTTTTTCAAGTGGCTGAAGGTGAGGCAGAGGGAAGAACTTTTGATTTTAACATCGATAAGTTTTGTCGTACCTTTAAGCATCATCCCATCATGTTGGTCAGTGCGTTGCACTTATTGACCCGTGCCGGTTATATTCACTTTAGTTTGGAAGATGCCAATACGTCGCGCGTTATGTTTTTAGTGTGTCGTGACGAACTCTATGGCATTAATTATTTGAATGCAGATGAAGAGCAGTTGCTGAACATGCTGATGCGTCAGAGTGGCGGACTCTTTGCCGACTATGTAACGATTGATGAAAGTCAGTTAGCAGAGCGATGCAATTTGACAAGTCAGCAAGTGTACGAAAAATTGTGCCATCTTACGCGTTTGCGTATTTTGCATTACGTGCCTCATAAGGAAGTTCCGCAATTAACTTATACAACGCGCAGAGTCGATACGAACTATGTGCAGATAGGTCGTGATATCTACGAAGATCGCCGGGCCGACTTTGAAAAACGTATAGATGCAATGATTGCATATTTTACACACGACGATGAATGCCGGAGCCGTTATCTCTTGCGCTATTTTGCCGACGACGGTAAAGATTGTGGTTGTTGCGATGTATGTCTTGCCCGTAAGGCTGCACCGGAGCCCCAGCCATCGGTTCAATTGGTAGGTGAGGTTTGCAGCCATTTGCTTCAGATACTTTCTGACGGCCAATCTCATGCGCCTGTGCAGCTTTGGCCTGCCAATACCCCCGATGCAGTGTGTCGGGCTGCGCTTGAGCAATTGCTCAGGGCCGGTATGGTTGAGTGGCACGACAGCAACTTGCGTCTAACCCAAGATTAAAGGTAGGATGGTTAATGGTTTTCCACATCCCCTGTGGTAGTAGTGGATAACAGTATTGATGAGGAAAAATGCATCAAGGGCTAACCTCTGCTTGTATGAGGTTAGCCCTTAATGCTTGATAAAACGTTGAGTTTGTAATCTGATTATTGTGGATGAGGCAATGTACAGTTGTTTTGATACAAACTCATTTTATGATTTGAAAGGTTTTCGCCAGGTGCACCCTTCTTTCCAGCGAGAGCAGCCGTAGGCGGTGTGTCCTTTAATAACTTTGCCTTGGCCACAAAGCGGACAGATACTTCCGGCACGGATGATGCGTTTGCGTGGTTTAGCCTTCATCGGCCCGTTGCTTGTATCAGCTTTTTTAGGTGTTGTTCGTCCTCCTTTAGCTGATGGTTCTTCAATTTGCGAAACGCGGCGGTTTGAATTGTCGCTCAGCACCTGGCGCACCAGTTCGTTGACCATCAGTTTGAGTTCGTCAATAAATTGTGCGGCGCTGTACTGATGGTGTTCAATTTGCCGGAGCTTTTTTTCCCATCTTCCTGTCAGTTCGGCACTTTTAAGCAATTCTTCGCGTATTAATGCAATCAGTTCGATGCCGGTAGGTGTAGCTACAATATTTTTACGTTGGCGACGTATGTACTGTCGGCGGAAAAGAGTTTCGATAATGGCTGCACGTGTTGAGGGCCTGCCAATACCATTTTCTTTGAGAGCATCGCGCAATTCTTCGTCATCGACAGTGCGTCCTGCCGTTTCCATAGCACGCAGCAAAGTTGCCTCGGTGTAGAATTTAGGGGGCTGCGTCATTTTTTGTGCCAGGTCGGGCAGGTGAGGGCCGCTTTCTCCCTTCACAAAGTCAGGCAGTGTACGTTCCGCATCGTCTTTATGCTCTTCATCGTCAGTAGCTGTAGATGTTAGTTTAGCTGCTGATGGCGGAACATTGCGCCATCCCGGTTGCAGAATCAGTTTGCCGGTAGCTTTGAAGGGAACATCGGCAGCCTGTCCGGTAATGGATGTAGTTGCAAAATGACAATCGGGGTAAAAAACCATGATAAAACGGCGTGCTACGAGGTCGTATACGTTACGCTCCATATCAGTTAGGTTGTGTGGTGCTACACCTGTTGGTATAATAGCGTGGTGGTCGGTTACCTTCGATGAGTCGAACACCTTTTTGCGCTTGAGTAGTTTAGCGCCTCGTAGTGGTGATAGCAGTTCGCTGTAGATAGAACTAATACCATTTAGAATGCCCGCACATTTAGGGTATATGTCGTCGGAAAGGTAGGTTGTGTCGACACGCGGATAGGTAGTCGCCTTTTTTTCGTAGAGAGCCTGTATAAGCGAGAGGGTTGTATCGGCCGAGTAACCGAACTTGCGGTTGCAGTCCACTTGCAGAGAGGTCAAATCGTAGAGTCGGGGAGGGGCTTCAGTTCCACGCTTTTTCTCAACATCTGTTACGGTAAAGGGTTCAGTCCGTATTTTTTCGAGTGCTGCTTTTCCCTCTTCTTCGCTGGCAAATCCTCGCCGTGTAGCGGGTTTCTTCTTATCTTCTCCCTCAGTGTTAGCTGTGGTGTTTTCATTGCTTTCATCATCGTCGTTGGGATCGGCCATAATTGCGTTGAAGGTAGTGTCGCGGTACAAAGTAGTCAGCACCCAGTAGGGCTCGGGTTTGAAGTCTTCTATTTCAATTTGCCTGCGTACAATGAGTGCCAAAGTAGGAGTTTGTACACGACCTATTGAAAGCGGAGGAGTTCCTTTTGAGTTTTGGGTGCCATACTTGAGTGTATAAAGGCGTGTGGCATTCATTCCGAGTAGCCAGTCGCCAATGGCGCGGCAAAGTCCGGCTTCGTAGAGCGATTTGTATTCAGTTTGTGGCCGGAGCGAGGCAAAACCCTCGCGGATGCTTTCTTCGGTTAGCGACGAAATCCATAGGCGGTCGACCGGGCATTGTGCTCCAGCCTTTTGCATAACCCATCGCTGTATGAGTTCGCCTTCCTGTCCGGCATCACCACAGTTCACAATACGTTCAGCTTTGCTCATAAGCTGTTGTATTACATCGAATTGCTGGCGTACCCCTTTATCGTCCTTAAGTCGGATGCCGAAGCGTTGCGGAACCATGGGCAGTGATCCGAGCGACCATCGCTTCCATAAGGGGGTGTAATCTTCGGGATATTTCAGTTCGCACAGGTGGCCAAAGGTCCAGGTTACTTGATAGCCGTTTCCCTCAAAGTAACCTTGGTGCCGTTGTGTGGCACCGAGGATATGGGCAATGTCTTGGGCAACGCTGGGTTTCTCGGCAATACAAACAATCATTTATTTGGTTTTAGCTGTTTAGTAAAGTTGGTGGGGTAAGGCAGTTGAGCCTTTTGCGAGTGGTAGTAAATATGCTGCTGTTGTATACATTGTTGATAAAATAAATGGAGTATGTTTGCAGCAGAGTCGGGTGGGGAAAAGAATATGCTGGATGGGCGTCAATTATTGTTTGTGGTAGATAAAGCGCATGGTTGTTGCATCAAAGCTGATACCTTCATGGCCAAAGAAACGGGCCATCTCTCCGTTTTGTGCTAAAAAATCCGGACTTCCTTCTGTAATGCCATCAGCCCGCAGTAACCAAAGTGTGTCGGCAAACTGTAAGGCCAGCTCTACATCGTGTGTTGAGAGCAGAATGGTTTTTTCCTCCTTATGTGCCAAGTGGCTCAACAGGCGGAGTATAGCTACCTTGGATGGGAAGTCAAGAAAGGCTGTAGGCTCGTCAAGCAGAATGACGGGGGTGGCTTGTGCCAATGCTTTTGCAATGAAAATGCGTTGCCGCTCGCCATCGCTCAAGGTGTGTAAAGGTCGTTTTATGAAACTTTCGGTACGTGTAAGTTGCAGGGCGCGCTTTACAGCTTTTTGGTCTTCGTCAGATTGAGTAGCGAGCATGCGTGCATAGGGTATACGTCCCATTTCAACCACTTCGCCTGCTGTTAGTGCATCGGCTTCGGGGCGGTAGGTGAGAACCACACTCAGAGTGCGTGCCAGTTCGCGCGGTGTATAGCTGGCCAGATCTTTGTTGTTAATGCGCAGGATGGAGTGTTGGTCAGCTCCTTCAGCGGGTGGAGAGAGAGGTGGCTGAAATCCGGCCAGGGTACGCAGAAGCGTACTTTTTCCTGCTCCGTTCGGCCCGAGCAAGGCAGTAAGCCGCCCGCGTTGCAGGTTAGCGCACAGGTTGTGTCCTATGGGGTGGTTGCCGTAGCCAGTAGTCAAGTGGTCAATGCAGAGCATGTTAATGGAACTTTTTGCCGGATGTAAGTATGCGCAGCCGATTGACTAATGCCGAACGAATGCGGCCCCATTGGCCATGGCTGGCATTGATGTAAAACTCCTCGACCGAACGCCATATTTTAACCCAGGGGTGACGCCAGGCCATGATGCGGTAAACGCGTTTGCGATAGGCTACGTGGTCTACAATGTAGCGTGGGTGTCGCAGTGGGAAGTCAAGGTTGTGCCTTCCCATGGTAAAGATGCGCCGGTAGCCCGAGGGAAGAGTCTTGACCGAACCTGCAAAATGCACAGAATCATTAGTAACGCCTAAGTTACTAATCATGTTGACCCGAGGTACAATAGCCAGTTGCGAGTTGAGCAGCAGGTGGGCGTGGAAGATGGTTTCGTAAAAGGCCTTTCCGCTGTCGCGATGAGCGCGGCTCATAGGCAGGAAGTCGGTGCGCAGTTTGCGTTCGTCAGTGAGCGCTTGAATGCGAGCTACAGCCTGTCGGTCGTCGAGCCAGGTATAATGCTCGTCCCACTTTTCAATCACACGTCGCCATGAGGCCCATCCCCAAATCGAGAAGTTTGTGCTGAAAAAGTAGTCGGCAGTTTCGGCATCGGTTGTCTTTTCTTCTAAATTAAAGCCTTGAATCATACCAATGCGTTCGTCGTGCTCGTATCGGTCGAGCATCTCTTTGCAAAAGGGAAAGAAGGTTTGCGATGGAATATCGTCGTCTTCAAATATAATGCATTTGTCAACTACTGAAAAGGCCCAGCGCTGCGAAAGATAGTTCGAAGGGTCGCAGCCGCGGTTTTCTGTTTGGTAATTGCGGTGTACCTCGCACTCCCAATCTATCGTCTCGACAATGCGGCGGCAGGCCTCTATGCGTGGCAGGTCGTGTTCGTTGCGCGGCCCGTCTTGATAGAGTAGCAATATGGAGGGGCGAGCCTGACGTATTTCGGCAAACAAGCGTTCCAGATGGTCGGGGCGGTTAAAGAACAGAATCAGGACGGCAATGTCGGTGCGGGCAGGTTGTTTCATAGTCCTATCTTAAGGAGGTTAATGAATGAATTAACATTTATCAGTGGTAGATACAGACGTTCGTTCGATGTTCTTGAGTCCCCACTCTAATACCCGGTCGATAACAGGAGTCGAAACACCATGTGCTTTGGCCAGCTTTTTGATAAGGAGTAGTCCGCACGGAAAGTCCTCGGTAAAGTAGCGGCTTTCAAAATCAGGAATCCATCCTTCAGGAGTCTGCTTCATAGGTGAGCAGATGGGTATAAAGGCTGGTATGGACGATATTTTACGGGTGAGCGAGGCTGCATCGGTACATTCGTAATATTCGAGCAGCGAAGGCATGAGTTTTTTATCTACCGGTAAGCAGTCTAGCAGTTTGCTAAACTCTTCATCCATGCTGATGATGCATGCTGAGGCTTCGTCGGTCCACTCCTTGTAAAAGCGTCCGCATGAAGGAGTTGCTTCTCCATTCCAGTCTTTCCAAAGTGTATAGAGTCGGCCTGTGTGCAAAATGGGATTACTGTTAGAAAGGCTGGCTTCGTAAAAATTATTGAGCAGGCGGGTGGGTGTGACAAAGAGGTTTTCGATAGTTTCCCGGAAGGCTTCGGCATCAGTTATGTGTTCTACGGCAATATCTACTTCTGCTTTGTAGCCCAATAATTGTGCTCGGCTTCCATAAGTCTCAACGCGGGCTATGAAGGGCACGCGACGGAAGGTGAAGAGCGGTGTAGTGGGGCTGAGCAACTGGTGAGCGTGAAAAAAGAATCCTGTACTGCCTACTATGGCTCCGACAGCGCACCCTTCAGCAAGGTAGGGACGTATGTCGGCAAGTGTTTCGGCAATGGCAAATCCAGGCAGACAGAGCAACACGATGTTGCATCCTTCGATAGCTTTGGCATAGCTGTTGGTAATGCATGTAATTTTGCCCACGTAGGTATGGCCCTTAGGATCGGTTACGCGTACTTCCGATTTCCAACGCTCGGGTTGGCGACTGTGAATGCGCAATCTTACATGGGGATTGCTGGCAAGCACACCGGCGCAAACGTGTCCGAGCGAGCCTCCTCCGCAAATGCAAATATCAGTCATAAGGTGAGGTTTATACGTTAGCAAGACGAAGCCAATTGCAGCAGTACATCGGTTAATCGGTCGTTGTCCGCAGTATTGCGCACGGCTATGCGCACCATGTTTTGCCCTTTCAAGCCATTTTTGGTGTCGCAGTCTTTAATGAGTATGTTAAATTGGGCAAGCAGTAGTTCGGTAAGTTGGGTTGAACTGAAGGGTTGTAAAACTTCGCACAGAAAGTAGTTGGCTTCAGAGGGTATGACCCGTAAAAACGGAACTTTGCTCAGACGCTTATAGAATCGGTTGCGTTCTTTTTGGAATTTCTCGCAGCCGCGCTTATAGTCTTTTTCGTATTTGTTGAATATCTGCATAAAGAACTCGGCAAATGAGTTCAGGTTCCAGATACTTACATCCTTCTTGATGCTGGCTATGAGCGTTTCATTAGCCGAGGCTAAAATGCCTAGGCGCAGTCCGGGTACACCGAAACTCTTTGAGATGCTCTTTACAACCACTAAGTTTGGATATGCCTGCAGAATGTCGTTGTTGAGCAAGGTACTGGTTTCCCAGTCGCGGCAAAAGTCTACAAAACTCTCATCGAGTATGAGTCTTATGCCTTGTTCCTTGCACCAGGCAGCCAGGAGTAGAACATCGGGGGTAGGAATGAAGTTGCCGCTTGGATTATCGGGGTTGATAATCAGTAGTGTACCGATTTTTTTATCCTCAAAGAAGTGCCGAAGGTCGTTGGCTGTGTAGCTGTAGTCGCGGTTGTGGGGTACAAAAGGTACAATGTGTTCGCGGTCAAAGCGGTTGGGATATTCCTCAAAGGTGGGGTACACTACCCCCAACTTACCTTCGGCTTTTTCCATCAGACTTTTGATAAGTTCGGCAGCACCGTTACCTACGGCAATAAAATTCTGCCTTACGTTAAAGCATTTTCCGGCTAATAGCGAGTTTACGTGCATACCCGAGGGGTACTCCGTGAGTAAGGCATCAAAGTTGGCCCGCATTTCATCGCGCATACGGTGTGAAGGGAAGTAAGGATTTACCAGGTAGCAAAAGTCGAGCATACCAGGGAAACGCCAGTATCCACCATAGCGCTGCATATAAAGGCGCTTTTGTTCAGCCCCTTCGGCAAAGAGTGTCGAAGCAATATCTAAGTCTTGAATATCGTCAATCTCGTACCACTTTTCGGTTGTGATGGGGAGTGCCTTGAGTTCGCTTTTGTCAAGAAAAGTAATCACACGCAGCACCTGCTCGTAGTATTCATTGTTACCTACAGCTTTTGAGTAAGCTTCCAGAAAGGGTACATATTTATGACGGGCAAAGTCTCGGCTGAACTTGTAGATGTTGACCGTTTTGTAGTAACGGTCGGTATCAGCGTAGTTAAAGGCCTTTTTCGGCACAAAGTTCACAATGTTGTGGTCATCGTCGATACATACCATAGTACCGTCCATCCACGTTTGGTATTTGGCTACTAACGCAATATTGGGGCAGGGATCATTGAGTATGAGCGGAAACATCTCTTCGTCGAATATCAAGTCGCTTTCAATAAGTAGCGTATCGTCTTCCTGTAGTTGGTCTTTGGCCAGCGCTAGCGAGTAGATATTGTTTGTTTTGTCGTAAACCGGGTTGTTTACATATTCAATGCGCAGCAGGTGGTCAAAGCGGTTGCCGATGTATTCGCGTAGTTTTTTTCCTTCATATCCCACCACAATTACTACTCGTTGCAGGTCGAGGCGTGAAAGCTGGTCGAGCAGTCGGTCTATGAGGGTAGTACCATTAACTTCCACCATGCATTTGGTGTTGTTGCGTGTCAGTTCTCCGAGTCGTCGGCCCATGCCGGCTGCTAATATAATGGCTTGCATAGTTGTCTGTAGTTTGTGGAAGTCAGATGTTAATCGGTTTGCTCCACCAGTTCACTCATGAAGAAGGTGGCATGGCCTTCGCGCTGATCTTCGGGAGGCAGTGTCATGTATTCGCCAAAAAGGTCGCGCAGATAAGTGTCAGGGTCTGCAGGAGCAGCAAAGCGTTCGCCCTCGAACTCAATGGTCGATAGAGGGAAGATTGTTGACCGCAGGTGGCGATTACCGTTTCCGCTGTTGTTTAGCGTGTTCGAGTAGTATTTGTTGTGCCCAGCAAAGAGTCCACCTATTTTCCATAGGCTGGCAAAGAGGGCACGTTTGGCTCCAAAGTAGAAAAGTTCAGCTGCAGAACGCCAGCTATAGGTATGTTGAGTATGAAGTATGGCATTGGCGCGGCAGTATCCTTTAGCCAACTTCTTGGAGAGGCCGTAGGGGAAGGAAGGCCACTCGTGCATGGGAAATATATCGATGTATAGCCCCTTTGCGTAGTTTTTAGCAAAGTTATCGTTGCCCTCCACAATGAGTGAATTGAGATTGCGCACCTTGCATATGGGCAGTCGCATGTCTGGTTCAGTTTGTGGTGTCTGTACGAACAGATGTTCGGGCAGTTCCCGCCGTGCCGCTTCGATAAAGCGAGGGAGTTGTTCACGAGGCATACAGATGTCGATATCGTCGTCCCAGGGTATGAATCCTCCGTGGCGTACGGCTCCAAGCAGTGTGCCACTATCAAGCCAGTAAGGTATATCGTGACGTTCGCAAACGCGCGCTACTTGAATAAGAATGTCGAGTTCAGCCAGTTGCATTTCGCGCAAGTGTTCCTTGTGGTAGGCTTTCATGTAGCGTTGTCGGCCTTCGGGTGTGTCGTTATCGGCTTTAGGCAAATATTGCGGCCCCGCATGTTCCTCTTCGTCTGGTCCGAGTTCACGCGCCAACCGTTCCAGAGTCTTGAGGTCGTCAGCGTAGGTAAGTTTTAAATTCTGTTCGCAGCCCGGTACAATGTAAATGGGAGTTTCGGGGCAGTAGCGCAACACCACGCCGCAGTCATCAGTAGCTTGAAAGTCAGGGTCTTTTTTAGCTCTACGGTATGCTTCTTCAATCAAGCCTATGCGAAAGGCTTGCGGAGTTTGCATGCGTTGTATATTTTTGCGGTTGGGCACTTGGCGCAGAATATGATTGTGTACTTCCATCACCGTATCGACCGATGGAATTCCAACACCTACGGCCTCGTGTTGCTTCAAGGCTTCGCATACATTGTCAATGATTTCATCCGTAACCAGTGGCCGTGCTGCATCGTGAAAAATAAGGTTGGCCTCAGTGCCTGTAAAAGCCCGTATGGCCGACAGGCTGGAGTCAGAGCGTTCGTTTCCTCCTGGTAACAGATGTTTGAGTTTTTGCCAACTGTTGCGTGCTGCCAGAGCTTCGACTTCTTGTTGGTAATCCGGGTTAATAACCACAGCAACCTCATCAATGAGCGGGTGTCTGTCAAAGGTTGTTACGCTGTATTCAAGGATGGTGCGTCCGGCAATTTCGAGGAATTGTTTCGGACGGTCAAGACCTGTGCGGCTTCCTTTGCCGCCAGCTAATATGATGGCTATGTTGCGAGACATGGATAGGATTTTAAACAGTTTGGCTGTAAAGCGAACTGTAGTGAAGTGGTAGCAACCAGTGTGTTACCAGAGTATTTGTACGAGTTGTGTGCTTGTTGCGCTTCTCGTATAGATGTGCTCGCAAAGGTACGCCTTTTTCGCCAATAACGCCCCTGCCTTTTCGGCTTCATTTGTTCCAAAGGTAAAAACTTTTGTGCTTTTTAGGTCTTGCGCTAAAAAAAGCGTTACCTTTACAGCCTCATTACTTAACTATCGGCTCAACATTCTGTAAAGCCTGTCGGTTCAAGGCATATGTTCCATGTGGGTGTAGCCTTATGGCAGGTTGAGTTGCGTATGCAACCAATAGAGTTGCAGAGCCCGTTTTCTTGTTTTTTTATTAATGAAATACATTTTTACGCTTCTGTATTTGCTGTTGGCTGCTTTGCCAGCGGTATACGCGCAGCAGCCGTTGCCTAAACGCGAATTTCGCGGCGCTTGGATTCAAATGATTAATGGTCAGTTCATGGGTATGGACCGCACATCTATGCAGGCCAATTTAACGAATCAACTTGATGAACTTAAAAGGTGTGGCGTCAATACGGTCATTTTTCAGGTGCGTGGCGAGGCCGATGCTTTCTATATGTCTCCTTATGAACCCTGGAGCCGGTTTTTGAGTGGTCGTCAAGGTCAGGCACCTTCGCCCTATTGGGATCCGCTCGATTGGATGGTGCAAGAGTGTCATCGTCGTGGCATGGAGTTGCATGCCTGGATAAATCCTTTCCGTGCCAAAACCAAGGGTACGCGCGAATTGGCTGTTTCGCATCCCTATATTAAGCATCCGGAGCGCTTTTTTGAATACGATGGGCTTTACCTTTTCGATCCCGGTATTCATGAAAACCGTGTTTACATTTGTCGGATAGCCTCTGATATCGTACGCCGCTACGATGTTGATGGTTTACATATTGACGACTACTTTTACCCTTATCCTGTGGCCGGTGTTTCAATTCCCGACCAGGCAACATTCAGAGCTAACAGCAATGGCATTTCAAATATTGCAGACTGGCGGCGCTATAATGTAAACCAGTTTGTCGAGATGTTGCACGATTCAATCCGTGCCGTTAAGCCTTGGGTAAAGTTTGGTGTGAGTCCATTTGGTATTTATCATAATGCTAAGCCGGGTTCAAACTTGCCAGGTTCTAAAACAAAAGGTCTTCAAAACTATGATGACCTTTATGCCGATGTACTTTATTGGATTAATAAAGGCTGGGTTGACTATACCGTACCGCAACTCTATTGGGAAATAGGTCATCGCACAGCCGACTATGCCGAACTCGTCAAGTGGTGGAGCCGCTTTGCAGGTGGGCGTCCGCTTATTATCGGTCAGGATGTGGAGCGTACCGTACGTGCTGCCGATCCTGCCAATCCGCGCCAAAATCAAATGGCAGCAAAGTTTGGCTTGCAGCGTTCGCTGCGTGGCATTCAGGGCTCGTGTCTGTGGTATTCGGCAGCCGTAGTTCGTAACGAAGGAAATTATGCTGCAGCTCTGCGCAACGTGTATCACCGCACTCCGGCTTTGCAGCCACACTTCCATTTTATTGACGATAAGGCCCCACGCAAACCCCGTAAACTGAAAGCCATGTGGATGCCCGATGGTTATTACTTGTTTTGGCTGGCTCCCAAAGGAAAAGACGAACTCGACAAGGCACGTAACTACGTAGTATACCGCTTTAAGCGTGGTGAGCGTGTCGATCTTTTTGATCCCTCGCACATTGTGGCCATAACACCTCAGACATTCTGCAAGTTGCCTTATGAAAACGGCAAAGATAAATTCACCTATGTGGTTACGGCCCTCGACCGCTTGCAGAACGAGTCGAAAGGAGAGAAGAAGAAAATTAAACTTTAAAGACAGACCATACCCAACTCATCATCCGAGTGTTCCGCCAGCCGGATGCTCGGATGATGATGCTTTAAACACAAAAACCTGATGAAAGTACTTAAGTTTGGCGGTTCCTCGGTAGGAACGGCTGCCAGCATGCAATGCGTGCGTCAGATTGTAGCTAATGCAGGCGAACCTTTAGTGGTTGTAGTTTCGGCTTTAGGTGGTGTAACCGACCAATTGCTCCGTATGTCTCGAATGGCTTCAGAGGGTGACTTTACCTGCCAAACGGAACTTGAGTCGCTTAAGAAACGCCATTATGAAATGGTCGAGGCCGTAGTTCCTCAAGCAAGGAAAGTCGAACTGATGCCGCAGATTGATGGCCTTTTGGCCGAACTCGACAGCATCCTTCATGGGGTGTGCCTCATACAGGATCTTACACCCAAAACATCGGATGCCATTGTTGCTTATGGCGAGCGCTTATCGTCGCTTATTGTATCGGCAATGGTCGAGGGGGCCGTGCACCGCGATTCGCGTACCTTTATTGCTACTCGAAAACAGGGCTTACACCATGTAGTTGATTTTGAAGCTACCAACAGCCGTGTGCGCGAGGCCTTTGCCTGTGAGCAGCGTTTAGTAGTGGTGGGAGGTTTTATTGCTTCAGATAGCGAAAGCGGAGTAACTACCAATCTCGGAAGGGGAGGCTCGGACTACACAGCAGCCATTCTTGCAGCAGCACTCGATGCAGATGCCCTTGAAATATGGACGGATGTAAACGGCTTTATGACGGCCGACCCTCGCATTATTCCCAATGCCTGCACCATCGACCAACTTTCGTATGCCGAGGCCATGGAACTTTGTAACTTCGGTGCTAAGGTTGTATATCCGCCAACCATCTATCCTGTTTGTCAAAAGAATATTCCTATTTATATCAAGAATACCTTTTGTCCCGAAGCCAAAGGTAGTGTGATACGTCGTGATGCATCGCCCAGCGAACGCCCCATTCGCGGCATATCGTCGGTCAACGAAACCAGTATGGTCACAGTAAGTGGTTTGGCCATGGTTGGTGTAATAGGTGTAAACCGTCGCATTTTTACAACGTTGGCTACTGGGGGTATCAGTGTATTCATGGTGGCACAAAATGCTTCAGAAACCAGTACTTCTATTTGTATGACGCCAGACGATGCCCGTGTGGCCTGTCGGCTGCTTGATGAAGAATTTGCGCAGGAAATAGCAGGAGGTGCAATGAATCCCGCTTCGTTGGCCGAAGGCCTGGCCAGTGTGGCCGTAGTAGGCGAGCGCATGCGTCGCTTGCCGGGTATTGCCGGAAAATTATTCAGCGTGTTGGGCCGCAATGGTATCAGCATCAGTGCTGTGGCCATGGGCGGACAAGAAATGAACCTATCGTTTGTAGTAGAGCGTACGCAATTGCGTAAAACGCTCAATGTATTGCATGATAGTTTGTTTTTGAGCGAACACGAAGATCTTAACATTTTTCTTTGCGGCACTGGCACAGTTGGTGGCAGTTTGATTGAACAGTTGGCAGCGCAGCGCGATAAACTCCTTAAAGAACGTGGTGTTAAACTCAACCTGGTAGGGTTGTGTGGACGTAACCGGGCCGTATTCTGTCGCGAGGGTATCAATCCGGCAACCTGTCGCGAAGCCCTGGAACAGGGCGAAGAAGGCGGTGTTGAACGCATGATGCAGGCCATTGAGTCAATGAATATTTTTAACTCTGTATTTGTTGACTGCACAGCCAGTACCGAGGTTGCCGCCTGCTACGAACGTTTGCTACGTCACCACGTAAATATTGTAGCAGCCAATAAAATAGCAGCTTCGTCCGATTATGCGCACTATCGCTGCCTTAAGGAGTTGGCGCGCGAAAAGGGCGTAAAGTTTCTGTTCGAAACCAATGTGGGGGCCGGTCTGCCCGTTATCAGCACCATCAGCGACCTTCGTGCTTCGGGCGATCATGTGTTGCGTATCGAAGCTGTGCTCAGCGGCACGCTCAACTATGTATTCAACACGCTTTCGGCCAAAGTATCTTTTAGCCAAGCCGTGCGCATGGCTCAAACAGGAGGTTATAGCGAACCCGACCCGCGTATTGACCTTTCGGGCAAGGACGTAGTGCGTAAACTCATCATCTTGGCACGCGAGAGCGGATACCAGGTGGAGTCGGCCGATGTGGTATGTAAACCCTGGCTTCCCGCCTCGCTCTTTGAAGGTAGTGTCAACGATTTTTGGGAGGCATTGCCTGGTCTCGATGTTCACTTCGAAGCTGAGCGGCAACGTTTGTTGCGCGAGCATAAGCGCTGGCGTTTTGTGGCACGTTGGGAAAACGGTAAGGGCAGTGTAGGCTTGCAGGAAGTGCCCGAGGGCCACCCGCTCTATGCCCTTGAGGCATCCAACAACCAGGTGCTCCTTACCACAGAGCGTTACCACGAGTATCCCATGCTTATACAGGGCTATGGAGCAGGTGCTGAGGTTACTGCCGCTGGTGTCTTTGCCGACATCATGCGCATAGCCGGTGTATAATTTTCTTTACCAAATTCTAATCAAGCTATAGCGGATTTATT
>CALCVT010000044.1 GCA_937906495.1 uncultured Prevotella sp. | reverse complement strand
TAAGCCCATCGGCAGAATTAAGTATGCACTAAATTAATTCCGCCAACGGGTTAACAAGTCTTAACTGGATATAGAAAAGAATACTATAAGGGCTTTAACCGACATGCAAGGTCAAACCTATTTTCAAAGTGTCATCGCGTCAAAAAGGTCAAATGCTGTTTAGCTGCCGGTGAAAAGAACAGTTCAAAAGATACACTTGAAAATAGCTCGGCTATAAAAAGTTTTACACGGCCTTTCAAAATTCCACATCGCCTTACACTTTTTTCGAAATGCCCTTACTCTAAAAGGGGGCGACTGCTCCAGCATATTTAATGGATTCTGGCGGATGGCAGTATCTATCCCTTCAAACCATTTGCCGGGTCAATAAGCTGCATCCAAACATTTGTTACTACAGTTTATGTTGACCTTTGAGCAGCAACCGTCAGAAGGAGTTTCGAGGGCGCATAATGCATATTTTCGGGATAAAAATTGGGGCATACAGAAGTTTTTTACGAACTTTACATGCCTTTAATCAACCAACGGTATGAACCTTACCGTTCAACTCCTCAGGTCAAAACCGCCCCTGTTCCTAACCGCCGGGCGGCAGCTTCTACCTGTTGCCACGGACTTCAACTCAAGCGGCTCGGGTAATCCATCCTCCTTATCTCATTCACTCTATGTCATTTTGGAGTAAACTTTTTGGTACTAATCCAACCGACGATAACCGTTCCGAACAGGGCCATGCCGACGAAACAACGTTGCATGACCCTTCGAAGTATGCCTTTGTTGATATTGAAGTCAGCCTAAAAAGCCGCAAAATACACGACATTGGTGCACTGCGCCATGACGGTGCCATTTTTCACCAGGCTTCGGTCAATCAGCTCACCGGTTTTCTGCACGGTATCGACTACCTTTGCGGACACAACATTGTGCACCACGATGCCCAATACTTGTTTGCCAACCAATCCTGCCCTTACCGGTTGGTCGATACGCTTTATGTGTCGCCCCTGCTGTTTCCCGAACGCCCCTACCACCGCCTGGTAAAGGACGATAAACTGCTGTGCGACCAGCTGAACAACCCGGTGAATGATTGCGAAAAAGCGCGCACGCTGCTGTTCGACGAGATGGCCCGCTGGCAGGAACTTCCTGCCGAGAAACAGCAGCTGTTTGCAACTTTGCTGGGTAAGCACAAGGAGTTTAAAGGTTTTATGAGTATGGTGCAGGCCGATGGTTCGGCAGCCAATGTCGAGAGCCTCATCCGCAGCGCCTACTCTGGCAAAATATGTCAGAACGCCGACATTGCGTTGTTCGTTCGCCAATATCCCTGCGCCCTGGCCTATGCGCTGGCCCTGGCCGATACGACCGATACCCATTCCATTACTCCAGGGTGGGTGCTGCACCATTATCCGGAGGTAGAATGGATTACGCAACAGCTGCGTCACCAACCCTGCAGCACTGGTTGCGAGTATTGCCGCTCTAAACTCGACATTCACCAAAATCTGCAATCGTTCTTCGGCTACAAGGAGTTCAGAACCTATGCCGGTGAGCCCTTGCAGGAAAAAGCCGCTCAAGCGGCTGTTGAGCAACAGTCGCTGCTGGCCATCTTTCCAACCGGTGGCGGCAAATCGCTCACCTTCCAGCTGCCCGCCTTGATGGCCGGACAAACCGTACACGGACTCACGGTGGTCATCTCGCCCTTGCAGTCGCTGATGAAAGACCAGGTTGACAACCTGGCCGAACGGGGCATTACCGATGCGGTAACCATTAACGGCATGCTCGACCCCATCAGCCGGTCGCACGCCATACAGCGGGTCATGGAGGGCGATGCCTCGCTGCTCTACATCTCGCCCGAAATGCTGCGTTCAAAAACCATAGAGCGCATACTAAACGCCCGCCACGTGGTGCGCTTTGTGATTGACGAGGCACACTGTTTCTCGTCGTGGGGACAGGATTTTAGAGTAGACTACCTGTATATTGGTAAATTCATTAGCGAATACCAGCTAAAGAAGCGGATGAAGACCCCCATCCCCGTGTCGTGCTTTACGGCTACCGCCAAACAAAAAGTGGTGCAGGACATCTGCGATTATTTTAAGAGTACCCTGAACCTCGAACTGAAGCTGTTTACATCGACCGCCTCGCGTACCAATCTGCACTACGCCGTTATCCACGCCGAAGACGACCAGGATAAATACCTGAAACTGCGCGAACTGATTGCAAATGCTGCAGGACCGACCATTGTGTATGTATCGCGCACCAAGCGTACCAAGGAACTTGCAGACAAACTCACGCGCGACGGCTTTCGTGCCTTGCCCTTTAACGGCAAAATGGAGGCCGACGAGAAAATTGCCAACCAGGAGGCTTTTATGAGCGACCATACGCGCATCATCGTAGCAACCTCGGCCTTTGGCATGGGCGTGGACAAAAGCGATGTAGAACTGGTGGTTCATTACGATATTTCCGACTCGCTCGAAAACTATGTGCAGGAAGCCGGACGTGCCGGTCGCAACCCCCAACTGAGCGCACGCTGCTTTGTGCTCTATAGCGACAACGACCTCGACAAACATTTCGTTCTGCTCAACCAAACGAAACTCAGCATCAGCGAAATCCAACAGGTGTGGCGAGCGGTAAAGGCGCTTACCAAATTCCGCAACACGGTGAACTGCTCGGCACTCGAAATTGCCCGGCAGGCGGGTTGGGACGACTCGGTTTCGGACATCGAAACGCGTGTTCGCACCGCGCTGGCCGCACTCGAACAAAGCGGTTTCCTGACACGTGGCAACAATGTGCCCCACGTTTATGCCACTGGCATCACGGTCAAGAACATGGACGAGGCCCGCCAACGCATCAGTGCCTCCATGCTTTTCGACAACGAAGAAACCGACAAGGCGGTCAGAGTAATTAAATCGCTGATTTCGCAAAAATACATTACCCAAGGACAGAATGCCGAAGCCGAGTCGCGAGTAGACTATTTGGCCGACATCCTGGGACTGACCAAAAAGGAGGTCATATCTGTAGTCGAACGTATGCGTCAGGAAGGTATCCTGGCCGATACCAAAGACATCTCGGCCTATCTATCCGATACCAAAAACGCTGCCGTTACCTCGCGCAAACTACTGAACGATTTTGCACAGCTCGAACGCTACTTTCTGAACCTCTTTACCGAAGACTCGCTACGCATATCGTGCAAACAACTCAACGAGGATGCACTCAGTCAAGGCATCAAGTCGGCCAAGGAAAAAAACATACGCACGCTCCTCTACTTCCTGACTATCAAAGGATACACACGCAAAAAGGAAAGTGCCGAACACCAGTTCGTACTGACGTGGACTACCAATTTGGAAACAGCCATCAAACGCTTTGAGAAACGACTGAAAATCAGTCAGCTGACCGTAGAATGGCTCTACAATAAGGTGGCTGATTTGACTGCCGATGTCCAGGCTCCCAAAGCCATACAGTTCTCTGTCATCGAACTGCTGAACTACATACAGTCTAACCGGTCGCTCTTTGACGAACTCAACAACATCCAACTCGAGGATGTGGAAGAGGCGCTGCTCTACTTGTCGAAAATCGGTGCACTCAAACTCGAGGGCGGTTTCCTGGTGCTCTACAATGCCATGACCATTAAGCGCAACAAGGACACGCACGAATACTACAAAAAGAGCGACTACCGGATGCTCAACGAGTTCTACAAGCAGAAAATCCAACAGGTACACATTGTGGGAGAATATGCCAACCTCATGGTCAAAGACTATCAGGCTGCGCTGCAATATGTACAGGACTACTTCCAGATGGATTATAAAAAATTTATCCAGACCTATTTCAAGGGCGAGCGACAAAGCGAAATAGAACGTAACCTGACTCCTCAAAAATATGATAAACTGTTTGGACAACTCTCTGCCAAACAAATGGAAATCATTAAGGACGAAAAGTCACGCTGCATTGTAGTGGCTGCCGGACCGGGTAGCGGAAAGACCCGCGTGCTGGTTCACAAACTGGCCTCGCTCCTGCTGCTCGAGGATGTGAAACACGAGCAACTGCTGATGCTGACCTTTTCGCGTGCTGCTGCCACCGAGTTTAAGCAACGCTTGATGGAACTGATTGGCAATGCGGCTCACTTTGTTGAAATCAAAACCTTCCACTCCTACGGCTTCGACCTGCTCAACCGCATCGGAAACCTGGAAGAGGCCCAGAATGTAGTGGCACAGGCTGCCGAACTTATCCTATCGGACGAGGTGGAACCCAACAAAATAGGCAAAACGGTGTTGGTGATTGACGAGGCACAGGACATGGGTACAGCCGAGTATGCACTGGTCAGAGCACTGATGGAGAAGAACGAAAATATGCGCGTCATTGCCGTAGGCGATGACGACCAAAATATTTACGAGTTCAGGGGCTCTGACTCAAACTATATGTACAACCTTTCGCAAGAAACCGGAAGCAGACTGATGGAAATGACCGAGAACTACCGCAGCACCCGGCATGTGGTAAACTTTGCCAATCATTTTCTGCAGGGTATGCCCAACCGCATCAAGCACTCGCCCATCTACCCCATGAGCCATGAAGAAGGACAGGTGGATATCATCTACCACCAGTCGCCCAATCTGTATGAGCCCCTGGTACAAAATCTGCTGAAACATCCGCAGCAGGGAACAACCTGCGTACTGACTCAAACCAACGAGGAGGCGGTTATACTAACTGCCCTGCTGCGCAAAAAAGGCATACACAGCAAACTCATCCAGTCGATGGATGGCTTGCGCTTTTGGAACATGGCAGAGATGCGCTATTTCTTAAAATTCATCGACAAACATAGCCGCACACCGGTAATCACCGACGAGTTGTGGAACAATGCCTGGAAGGCCACGTACGAGGCCTACCGGCAAAGCACCTCGCTACCCTATGTAAAACGCTGTATCGAACTGTTTGAACAAACCAACCGCACCAAATACACCACCGACTTCAAAGAGTTTGTCTTTGAATCGTCGGTCGAGGATTTCTGCGAGGAGAACGGAACGGATGTCATCGTATCGACCATTCACAAGGCTAAAGGAAAGGAATACGACGATGTATACATGCTTATCAATGCGGGCTATACCAAAGACATCCACCTGATGCGACGCTACTACGTGGGTATTACCCGGGCCAAGAAAAGGCTCTTTATACACACCAACGGAAATTATTTTGACAGGGCCGGCACCGACCACTTCTATGTAGACCAACGCAGCTACAGTTTGCCCGCCGAAATTGTACTGCAACTCACACACCGGGATGTTAATCTAGGATTCTTCAAGACCCTTAAACGCGAAATTCTATCGCTGCGCAGCGGTCAACAGCTGAACTATCAACAACAGCTGCTGTACAACATACACACCGGGCAAGCAGTAGCCAAACTATCGGCCAAAATGCAAACAACCCTGGCCGAATGGGAAGGCAGAAACTATCATGTCAAAGAGGCTTCCATACGCTTTATCGTGGCCTGGAAACCCAAAGATGCACCGAAAACCGAAAGCGAAACTGCCGTACTGCTCGCCGACCTGGTGCTCGACAGATGCTGAACCTTTCATGCCCACCTTACCACCGCACCTAAGCTACAAGAAAGAAATTAAAGCAAATATTGAATATGTCAAACAAACAAATAAATATGGAATGCGTTGACCGCGTAGAGAATTTGGATTTTATGCCGCTCGAACAAAACTATCTGCGCGTACAATTACTCAAAACCGCACTTATTTACGGTATGGCGATGCTCCTTGCACTGGGGATACTGTTGCTTGACGATTTTGACTACCGGTATGAACTGCTTGCAGCCATTGAGTGTGGAGGGGTGCTGCTTGGGGGTGTGAATATGCTGCTCGTTCAAAAAGCTTTCAGCTATAAGGGATATGCCATCCGCGAACACGATTTTACTTACCGCTCAGGCATTCTTGTTCGCTCGGTAACTACCATCCCCTTCAGCAAAATCCAACAGGTCAGCGTTTGCCAAAATCCGCTAAGCCGGTTATATGGTCTTTATTCCGTAGACCTGGTGAATGGGGCCCAAATGTTATCGTCGACCACCATACCGGGACTAACTGCCGAAAAGGCGCAACAGATTAAAGCATTGGTCATCTCAAACATACGCCATGAAAACTGCTGATTTTTCGCAACCGCGGCGTATGAGTACCAGCGCCTTTGCCATTTTCTTTGTAAAGACCCTGCGCAAATGGAGCAACCACTTCTTGCTGCTGTTGGTTTATGTACTCTTTAAATGGAGCAAAACATTGCCATGGTACACACTGACACTCCGCATGCTGGCCGTAGTTGGATGTGTAGTGATAGCTGCCGGGGCAATGGCCTTCGTATCATTCTATTTTAAACGCTATTACGTTGAAAACGGCAATCTGATATTTATGCACGGCGTACTGAAGAAGCAAACTACCAGCATGCCCCTGCACAAAATACAGTCGACCCGTACCAGGCAGGGACTGATATACCGTCTGCTCGACATGAAGGGGGTGACTTTCGATACGCTCGCCTCGCAATCGGAAGAGGTGGAAATGATTCTTGACGAAGCCGACTGGCAAGCAATGCTCTGCCAAATTGAAACGGGCGAAAACAAGGCCATTTGCACGCAGCCCTCCATAAAAGAGGAGACTTGTGCAGAAGAAGCACTCCGGACTCCGGCCTCGGATGCTGCCCCAAAAGCGGCTTCGACTGCCGAAACGCGCTTGACCTTCAAGAACCTGAACTTGATAAAGGGGGCTTTCTGTCAAAATCATCTGCGCGGTTTCGTATTACTGGTATGGGCGCTGATAATGGTTATAGACCAATTGTCGTCGGTCGATGAGGATGTCGTAACCGGTGCCTTTGACTATGCCGATGCACATATCCATCTGTGGACATGGCCGATGTTTCTGCTGGCAATAGCAGGCACCTATCTGGGTATATTGCTGCTCTGGATGGGCAAGGTTTTTTTACGCTACTTCGACATGGATTTGCGTATAGACGGGCAACAACTCTTTTTCGAGAGCGGCCTGCTTTCGCGCAACAGTTGCCGGTTTGCACACAACAAAATCTGCACAATCTATGTCAAGCAGAACTTTTTAGAAAAGGCGCTGCACTGCAACACGCTCATGCTGCACCAGGCTCTCAATGCCACCGACGAGCATCAAGGAGCCGACGTCAAAATCTACGGCTCGGACGTAGCACCGCAGCTGCTGAACTGGTGGTTGGGCACAAACTATGCATCGTCTGCCCCGGTGGCCGAAGCCCGATCAGGCAAGGGAGTGATTGGATATATGCTCCGCCTGCCCTTGCTCCTTTGTGTGGTTTTGGGCATTGTACTCTGCCACTTCGAGCTGTACTACTGGCTGGCGTTACCCGCCTTTTATTTGCTGCTGACAGTGGGGCGCGGCTTTTTGGCGGCTCACCGCAGCCGCATCGTACTGAAGGAGGACTATGTAGAGGTACACTCCGGACAACTGGCTGCCGAACGGCACTACTTCAAGTACGAACACATCGAAGTGGTACGCCTGGTGGCTTCGCCTTTCACTCCAGTTAGCCACCGCGTATGCCTGCAACTCTCTACCAACGGCACCGATTACATGATACGGAGCTTGAAGGAGCACGAGGCACGCTACATTTACGAACAATTGCTGCTCAAAGGGTATCTGCACGGGGCATAAAGGTTGATAGTACTACACGCCCTATTTGCCTGGACCGCTCACCATTCGCCTGCCCGGATACATTCAGCACGCTTCAAAATCGCAAAACGTATTTCTATCTAATTTACGGACTTGAAGTAAGCCTCCCCTTTATAAAAACAAATATTACTGCCATATTTTAAGACGGAAATAAAAAAACTTCGAAATAATTTCCCCCCCTAAAAATAATGGTTATATTGCGGGCAAAATAAACCTTTAATTTATACAACCATGAAGAAAGCAAAACGAAAGTATTTATTATCTTTTGAATGTATCCAGGCAATAGAAGGAGAATTCTTGTTCTTTTTAATTGAACAACCTTTCCAATCAGCTATTCGCTGAGAAATAACATTCTATACTCCAACCTTTAAAAAAAAATTGGCTATGAACAAACGCTTTTTCTTTGCTATCCTTGCAGTCTTTTTAGAAAGTTTTTTCATGAGCATGCAGGCCCAATGCGTAGTCAGCGGACGAGTAAAGAACACAGAGGGAGAGTTGTTGCAAGGATGTATCGTGACCTTGTTGCAGAACGATTCTATCATCGCCGGAAGCACAACGGACTCGAATGGAAACTTTGTTTTTGAAGAGTTGAACGGGGGTAGTTATGTGTGCCGTGCCACGATGTGGGGATATAAAACGAAGGAACATTCATTCAATGTGAACTATAAAGTTAAGTTGCCTGATTTTATTTTGGATAACGACCCTACGGCCTTGAGCGAAGTAGAGATAACGGGCGATCGGCGCAACATGGTTCAGCATCGGGCCGGCAGCAGTACCTATTTTCTGTCAGAACGTGCCAAACAATCTATGACCGCTTTTGAGGCCTTGCGCGAAATTCCTAAATTAACAGTGAATGCTACCCTAAAAAGCATTAGTTTGGTAGATGGTTCGAAGCCCCTGATTTTAATCAATGGCGTAAAACGTACAAATTACCTTGATTTGATTGACCCCAAACTGATAGAGTCTGTCGAAATTATTGAAAATCCGTCTACCCGTTACAGAGGTGACGAAGGGGTCGGTTCTATCATCAACATTAAGTTGAAACGGAATGTTCAACCCTACATCAGAGGGAATGTTAGTGCAGATCATTCCCCCATCAAGGCTAACGGCGTATTCAGTCAAAGTATTGAAGTTGGAAAGTCAAACGCTTCGCTTTACTTGAATATGCAGCAGTTTTATTTTGGCAATGACCAGCAAGACAATACATCCTCTAGCTCTACCCCGGATATGACTCAGCATTTCGCCGGTGAAAATAGCTATAGTGCACGCAGTTACTATGCTACCTTAGGAGGTGACTATATCTTTTCGGATAAAGACTATATAGCCTTTTCGGCGACTTACACCGGAAATCCTACTGAAATACAAAATCACCAGCAAGGACAAATTGCTTATCCCAACCGCCATGCATTTTCGGATGCTACGATATTCTACAAGTCGAAGGACAAATTCCATGCCCCGAACGCAAACTTCTATTATAAACGCACGCTACGTAAACAGCGGTCGCTCGAACTTACCGGATTTTATTCATACAGTATGAATGAGTCAAAGGGAATGCGCCAGGAAAAGAATGACTTCTACCAATTGAATAATCAAATAGACTTTAGTAACCAAAGGCATTATGGCAAGGTAAACATAGACTACCAGCATCCATTTGGCAAGGGCTATAATCTGTCGGTTGGTTCGAACACTTCGTATGCTTCGACCGATATTGACGACCGGGTCGACTTATTTCCAATCTACAACCACCAGCAATGGCAAGAGTACCTGTATGCCGGAATTGACAACAACAGTTCCAAATCTAAATTCAACTATTCGCTCTCATTAAGTTTGGATTATATTGGCGCAGATTAAAAGTTCCGTGTTTTAGGGTTAAATAATTGGTGATCTT
>CALCVT010000043.1 GCA_937906495.1 uncultured Prevotella sp. | reverse complement strand
AGCTAAAGCCTTTTTTATATCTAGGAATATGGGGTAGATGGGATGAATACAATAAAGCGCTCCGGACAATCTTTTAGAAAGTTCGGAGCGCTTTATTTTAATAATGAAGATGCTAATTTATAAAAGCAATTGTTGAACTGCTTATTTTTTTGAGTAGTAGCTGTTTGCACCATAGCCATAACCATAACCATAGCCATAGCCATATCGATAGTTGCCATAGCGGCTGCTTACATAGGTTGTACCATTGAGCAGCAGGGCCATGTGGTTGTAAGTTTGACTGGTGTAGAGTTCGTCAACATCCTTCAAACTGCGGCGATCCATAAGTCCGGCACGAACAACGAAGAGTGAAGTGTCAGCATACTTCTTGACTATGTTGGTATCGGCAACAACATCAATGGGCGGACAGTCAAGGATGATGAAGTCGTATTCCTTGCGGACTTTTTCGAACATGTCGTCAAGGTTCTTGTTCATTAGCAATTCTGCCGGGTTGGGGGGGATGATACCAACGGGAAGTATATCTGCATTTTCGTGAATAGCATTGCGAATAATCATATTCTCAATGTTAGTATCCATACCGCTCAGATAGGATGACAGACCATTTTTAGGACTTCCAAAAATTTTACTTAGAGAGCAATGGCGAAGGTCCATATCAATAGCTAGCACTCGCTTTCCGTTTAAAGCCATTACTTTAGCTAAGTTAGCACTGATGAAACTTTTACCGGATCCTGGGTTGAAACTTGTTAGCATCAGTACCTTCAGATCTTTGTCAGTACTATTAAGGTAGTAGTCGAGTTTGGTACGGAGTAAGCGGAACGATTCGTTCAGCAGATCGCGGTTATTTTCTTCTACGTAAATTTTGCATTCGGCATTGCGTTTATTACGCTGCCACCAGTGTTTCTTTTGGCCAATATTAGGAATTTCAGCCAAGAGGGGAACTTGCATGCCATCAATATCAATACGTCCACGTACAGTATGGTTCATGATTTCGCGTAGATAGAGCAGGCCGACAGGTAAGAATATACCGATGGCAAGTGCAGCCAAGAGAATAACGTTTTTACGAGGCTCAGAGGGTACCGATGAACCCATAGGAGGCTGAATGATGCGCGTATTCCAGGCTATGAAAGTTTTGGAGAGTTCGTTCTCTTCACGCTTTTGCAGCAGATAGATATATAGTGACTCCTTAACTTTCTGCTGTCGTCCAATGGAGAGCAGTTGTTTAACTTGTCGGGGTGCAGCAGCCAACTTCTGGTTGGTTTGCATTTCGTTTTTCTCCCAGCTTTTCAACTGATCCTGCAACTGTGTAATAAGGTTGTCAAGTGAGTGCATGATGGTTGAACGTTGCATGGCCAGTTCGTTATTGAACTTTTGTACAAGTGGAGCCTGCTCATTGCTGTTTTCGAGAACTTCGTTGCGAGCGCTAATTGCATTGTTATATGCTGCAATCATTTGCTCAATGCCAGTGCTGCCAATACCGGTATTGGTAGGTAAATATTGATTTTCTTTGCTGCGGTCGTTTAAGTATTCGCGAATGTAGCGTGCCAGACTTAGCTGATTGTTTAAACTCATTATCTGGTCAGTATTACGGGTACTTTCAGCCATATAAATGCTCGAAGCATTTTCCATATCGGGCAATAGTGTAGAACTTTTATAGTCAGAAATCTGTTGCTCTACATCGCCAAGTTCTTTTGAGAGTGTATTCAGTCGGTCCGTAATGAATTCGTAGGTTGTTTCGGCCACACGGTTGCGGTCCTTGAGCCATTGTTCATTGTAGACATCTACAATTTTGAGTATCAGGTTATCAGCTCGTAACTTGCTTTCATCTGTCATAGTAAGATTAAGAATAGACGACTCTTTGTTGGCAAGTGTTACGTTGAAGCGACTCTTATACATGCTGCTCACGGCAGCTAAAGGAAGTTTTTGAACCTGAATTTCTTGTTCGATAAACGATTTATTCCAATGCTCGGTAGCTTGTATAATAATAGTACCTGCGGGAGTTTTGACCAAATCGCCTATTTTAACAGTCATTTTTTTGCTGTCGGATTCGCCATTGGGTTTAACAAAGTCCCAAAGAACGGCAGTCTTGTTCTTGGCCAATTTCATCTTGAATGATGCAAAAGTTTCATCCGGACTTTGCGGCATCAGCAATTTAATTGGAGCATTATCGTAAAGGGGGATGGTATGAAGTCCATTTTCAATGGTCATTTGCACATTCAAGTGCAATCGCTTTACAGCTTCTTCAATAACGATGGGAGCGGTAAGCGTTAAGATTTCGTTGTTGATGTTGGTATTTGAACCAATCAAGCCCATTTCTTGAAACTCTTTGGCCATTTCGTTGGCGTTACCCCCTTTATCATCCTTAATAAGGAGCATGCTGCTTCGGGTGTACGTGGGTGTAGTACGCATTACCATAAAAACAGCAATGCCAACAGCAAGGAGTGCAGACAGCAGAATCCAAGCCCAATGTGCCAGTATAATTCTGCCAAAATCTTCTAAATTGAACCCTTCTTCTTCGGGTTCCTGAAAAGTGTTCACAGGTTTCTCAGTCATTTTTTTCGCATTTTATTTGCTGCCTTGGCCGGCAACTTGTGCAATTATATCTTTTAGTTATATTTACTTTTAGAGTGGTATGGTAGGTAAAATGGTTTGTATCTAAAGCCTAGCTTCATAGGCCACTTGTTATAACGTGAATTTCAGTTGGCTCAAGTCTAACCACATAGTGCCTGCACGTTTAAAAACTTTTTCAGACCATTTATAAAACAACGGGTTCCGAGGTAACTCTGAAACCTTTAGATTAGTTTTCTTCTCTCGTAAACAGTTGCTCTACTTTGCCATCACTTTATAATGCAGCAAAGATACAATTTAACTCTTGTATAAAAAAGGAAGTAATCAATAAATTACAAGTTTGTGTTGTTTTTGGGCCTTGGGATTCTTCAATAGTGCGCATTTAGTAGTCGATAATTCTGAAAATAGATTATCACTGTTATTTTGTATTGGTTCTGCTTGGAGTCTCCATTAGATATGTATATATTTGCCGCATGCACTAATGTACATTCTTCAAAATGTAGTTCTCCTCATTTATTCGTAAAACTTAAAACCTAAGTTCAAGCGGATAATGCAACAGGAGTGAGAATGATGACAATGAGAA
>CALCVT010000042.1 GCA_937906495.1 uncultured Prevotella sp. | reverse complement strand
TATGTACTATCTTTGGCTAGGACTGGGATTCCACGGAAGTTTTAAACTGCGCCGACATATCGCGTAACGACCGGACCGAAGGCTTGAAGTTAGGTTCGGAAGCAGGTACCGATTTGTTTCAGGCGGCAGCCCGCTGGAACTACAGGGTAACAAATTGGTTTCGAGGTAATGTAAGTGCTCTTTTTACGCAATACAACACCTCGTACACACCATTAAATTCGCCCACGGGTAACGATTATTATAGCAACTATGGCTATCATACCACCACCCACAGTTCGAAACCGCTCGTGAGTGCCACTTTTGTTGGTGGAAATAAGGTGTGGGATTATTATGTAATTGCCCAGTATTTCTATACCCGTACCAGTTACAAAGTGCCGGTGCGCAACGTGCATTTAAAGTTCGAGCAGCATGCGGTAGATGTCATGACCCAACTTGGTTATAAGTTTGATGAAAATGGCAAGAACAGAGTCATACTCAGTTACTCGCATCGCAACGGAGCGCTTCCCTTTGAACAGATGGACTCTACCCGCCATTGGAATGGGTCTTACTATTACAGCGTGGGCAATCCGGAATTGCGGGGAAGCAAGGAGGAGAGTGTGGACTTGAACTTTTCGTTTCTGTATGGTAAACTCTATGCCAGATTTAAATGGGCATACATGCACGATGGTATAGAGTATATTACAACTCCCGACCCTACCCTGCCCGGAGTGCTGATGAGCAAGCCTGTCAATGGATTGAAGTCGATGGACTATATCATCGACGTAGGAGCCAACTTTCAGCCGTTTAAGTGGTGGCACATAAACCTGAATGTGCGCTGTGCCCGCTCAAAGAATTGGATGGACTGGAAGAATGCTCCTGCTACCGTCTATGCCAATTATGCACATGGCTCCTGGGACAACCGCTTCATGCTGCCTTCTAACTGGTATATCAATGTCGGATTTTCAGCAGACACCAGTATCCGTTCTTTATATACCAAGTACAAGGGTGTTCATAACTTGTTTGTATCAGTCGATAAGCAATTGTTGCAAGACAACCTCACCCTCTCGCTTTCGTGTACCAGTGGTAAAACGCGTTCAAGCTATACTTATTTTGACGGAGGCTACCGCAAATGGCAAAATCGCTTGTTCCTCCCCGCACTAAAGTTTAATGTGGTTTGGCGCTTTAATGGCGGACGCAAGAATATAAGCACTCAAGTGATGCAACCCGGCTTGACCAACAACAAGTTGCCCTCCCCTAATTAAACATTTATCAATAGCAACGTAAACAAAGGCATGCTTTTCGGGCATCCTGCGTTTTAGCCGCTTGTTTTATAGTTAGTCCGTTCTCAGCCATAGTTCCATGTGTTAGAGAACGGACTTTTTGTTTGGTTACATTCGCTTTATTGCTCTCTTTTAAATTTAGCTCTTGATAATGATAGCCCGTCAATTCCCCTTTTATCGGCAACACGACACGATGGAGTGTGGCGCCACTTGTTTGCGCATGATATGCAAGCATTATGGCAAGGCATTTAGCAGCGACTACCTTTCGGGGCTTTGCCAATGCACTACCCAAGGTGTTTCGCTGTTGGGCATATCGCGGGCATGCCAGGCTTTAGGCATTCATGCCATTGCCGGAAAATTAGCCCCCGAAGTACTTGAAGAGGCTACCCTTCCCTGTATTTTACATTGGAATCAGAACCACTTTGTAGTGCTTTACCGCATTCGCAAAGGCCGTTATTACCTTGCCGATCCCGGCAAGGGGCTGTTGGTTTGTTCGCAGGCCGAACTGCGTGCTCATTGGCTCAGCACCTGTAGTGGCGGGCAGGAGGTGGGAATCGCCCTATTCTTAGAGCCAACCCCCGAGTTTTTCCGTCAATCGCAAGAGGGGAGTGAGGTGCAATCGGCAGAGCGTTCGTTTAGTTTTTTGTTGGGGTATATTCGCAAGTACCGCCGTTATTTCGGTCAAATTGTACTTGGGTTGCTGGTAGGTATCCTTTTGCAATTGCTGCTTCCGTTTCTCACACAAAGCATTGTGGATGTGGGCATAAAGCATCAGGACATTGGATTTATCTGGCTCGTATTGTTAGGACAGTTTATGCTCATAGTCAGCCAAACGGCCCTCGACTTTGTACGGCGTTGGCTGTTGCTCCACATCAATCTGCGTATCAACATCTCTTTGCTCAGCGATTTTTTCGTCAAACTGCTTCGTTTGCCCATGTCCTTTTTCGATACCAAAATGATGGGCGACCTGATGCAACGCATGAGCGACCACGGGCGAGTAAACGACTTTTTAACCCAACAAACCCTTAGTATCGCCTTCTCGATGCTTACTTTTGTGGTTTTCTCAGTGGTATTGTTGTTTTATCATCCACCCATCTTTGGCATCTTCCTGGTGGGTAGCGTCTGCTATGTGCTTTGGATGGTTAGCTTTTTAAAGAAACGAAAGGTGCTCGACTACGAACTTTTTGAAAAGCGTGCTCAAAACAACAATACAACCTACGAGTTTATAACCTCGATGCAGGAAATTAAACTACAAGACTGCCAGTTGCGCCGTCGCTGGGAGTGGGAAGATGTGCAGACCGGCTTGTTTGAGGTACAAACTAAGGTGTTGAAGTTGCAACAAACCCAGGAGGCCGGAAGTCTGTTAATCAATCAGCTGAAAAACATGGTCATTACTGTCATTTCGGCAACTGCTGTTATTAACGGCCAAATGACGCTGGGCATGATGTTGGCCGTGCAGTACATCATCGGGCAACTCAACTCGCCCGTCGACCAACTTATGGCCTTTTTCTATTCGCTGCAGGATGTACGCATCAGTTTGGAGCGAATTAACGAAATCCATCAAAAAAATGACGAAGATTGTGCACCGCAGTTGCACAGTACGTTTGCCGACACCACACAAGGCATAGTGCTCAGCGAGGCAACCTTTAGGTACGACATACACGCTTCGCAGAACACGATAGACCATCTGAATCTGCATATTCCCGCAGGCAAGGTCACAGCCATTGTGGGTGCTTCGGGCAGTGGTAAAACCACGCTCATCAAGTTGCTGTTAGGCTATTACGAGTTGGTACATGGTGAAATTTTTACATCCGGTGTCAATCTTTCAACATGTAACAAGCAGTGGTGGCGCAGGCAGTGTGGCGTGGTGATGCAGGAGGGCGTCATCTTTTCAGAGTCGATAGCCCGCAACATAGCCGTGGGAGACGAGGAAATAGACCCCGAGCGTCTGCTCCGGGCTGCCGAAATAGCTTGCATTAAAGACTATGTACTCTCGCTCCCATTACAGTTTAATACCCGGGTGGGGCGCGACGGCGTGGGATTGAGCCAGGGGCAAAAACAGCGCATACTCATAGCACGGGCTGTTTATCGCAATCCTCAGTTCATCTTTCTGGACGAGGCTACCAACTCGCTCGATGCCCATAACGAGCGCCGGATTGTTGAAAACCTCAGCAGGTTTTATCAAGGCAAAACCGTGGTCGTTGTAGCGCATAGGCTGAGTACCGTTAAGCATGCCGACCAGATAGTGGTGCTCGATGACGGCAGAGTGGTCGAAATAGGCAACCATCAAACCTTAACCGCCCGTAAAGGAGCCTATTATACCCTTGTCAAAAATCAACTTGAGTTAGGTAACTGATATGAACAGCCATCCATCCAGACAACTTCCCGAAGCTCCGCCTTCAATGGAGCTTCGCAGCGAAAATACCCGTCGTTTTATCGGACAGATACCGCCGCGCGTGATGCGTTGCGGCACCCTGCTCATAACGTTGATTGTGTTGGCGCTTTGTTGGGCCGCCTATACCCTTCCCTACCCCTTGAGTATCGATGCTGTGGGGCAGATGAGAGGCACCGATACCCTTTCGGTACGCGTAGCCTACCGTTATTTATACCTGTTCGACTGCCCCCGTCAGGCCGAGGTACTTTTTGAGGGCGGCGTGTTGCCCTCGTATCGTTGCACCATAACCGGTGTTGATGCTACCTTGCGCACAGAGAACGGCGAAAACTATTTTGAAGCGAAAGTTTATATCCCAACCGACAGCGTGCAGGCGGTTTCAGGGCAAAAAGCCGAGGTCCGGTTGCTGGTCAACGACCTTAGCTTTGGGCAGCAGGTGTTCAGGCAAACGCCCTGAACGGGTGGCAGTTGAGCAAGGGCAGCAACGGCATGTACTTAGGGCATAGCCCGTGTTTCAGCATCGGGATGCCGTGTTTGCAAAACGTACATCCGCAACGTAGCCTTGTGCTTTTGCGGGTTGCCGTTTGTGCGTAACGTAGGGTAGCTGAGGCTTGTAAAGGCTGCGAAAGCGGCCGCAGGCTTGAGTTGAAGGTAGTTTTTTTAGCCGTATCGGCGCGGGGCTTGTTAGAAATTAGTAATTTTGCGCCTCGCACATACTAAAAAATACATGGACTTCCTACACATTGTTACCCAAATGCTGATGATATTCGGCATTGTCATGGTCGGCTTTTTCTCGGCCCGCCATCAATTATGGTCGAGCGACCTTGACCGCAAGCTATCTGTATTTATCTTAAACGTCTCTATGCCCGCGTTAATTTTAGCCTCGGTCATGGGGCAGGACCTGCAGTTTGAGCATTCCGAACTTGCAGCCTTGGGCATAGTGTCGGTTGTGATGTATGTTTTGCTCATCGGTTTTGCTTTTCTCGTATCCAAGGTTTGGAAGGTGAACACCGCCCGGCAGGGTTTGCTTCGCTTCATGATAGCCTTTGGCAATGTGAGTTTCATCGGTTATCCGGTATGCGATGCCGTGTTTGGCCCAAAGGCTGTGTTTTGCGTGTCGGTACTCAACATTCCGTTCAACCTGTTGGTATTTACCATAGGTGTGTCATTTATTAGGGGCGGCACGGCCCGTTCGGCCTTTTCGCCTAAACAGGTGTTTTCGCCCTGCGTGGTAGCCTCGCTCATTGCCGTTGTCATTGCCTTGGGACGCTTTACGCTCCCAGCAGCTGTAGGTCAATGGTTCCATTTGTTGGGCGACCTCACTATTCCATGCGCCTTGCTTATTATCGGTTCGAGCTTGAGCCACATCCCCCTGCGCGATATGTTGGGCAATCGCTTTGTTTATAGCGTCACCGTGCTGCGCCTGTTTGTCAACCCCCTGTTAGTGGGCTTCGCGCTCCGCTTGTTGGGCATCGACCCCTTTGTTTGTCAGGTAGCCATGGTGTTGAGTGCCATGCCGGCCGCCACCAATGGCATTTTGTTCTGCCTGCAGTACGGCAAGGATGAGCGTGTCATGACACAGGGACTCTTTTTGACCACCCTTTTCTCGGTAGTAAGCATCCCGTTGGTGGCATACATAACTACGCTGCTCACGTATTGAATATTTTAAAACTCCATGCCCCATGAATATCCTCTTGATTTGTTTGCTTGTAGCCCTTGTAGCCGCCTGCGCAGGCTACTATGTGGGGGTGGCCCGCACCCAGCGCGAGGCCATCGAGGCTAAAGCCCGCCTCGAAGCCGAAAAGGCCCATGCCAATGAGGCCTTACGCCGCCAAACCGAAGCCTTGCGTGCTGAGTTTAAGGCCCTTTCGGCCGATGTGATGCGCTCGCAGAGTGAGAGCTTGCGCAACCAACACCTTCAGAGCCTGGAGCAAATGCTCAAGCCCCTGGGCAACGATATCGAGCGCTTCCGCACACAGTTCGTAACCGGCCATGCCTCGCTCGACCGCTATATTAAAGACCTCGTTGAACAGACAGCCAGTTTGGGAAAAGAGGCCGAAGACCTGTCGAAAGCCTTGAAAGGCAATACTAAAATACAAGGCAATTGGGGTGAGGCCGTGTTAGCCAATCTGCTCAGTGCATCGGGCCTGACCGAAGGGCGCGACTTTACGTTGCAGGCGCACCATAGCGATGGCAAAGGCAGTGTGGCCATTCCCGATGTTATTGTTCATTTGCCCGGTAAGCGCAATGTAATTATCGACTCCAAGGTGTCGCTCAAGGCTTTTACTGACTATGTAGCAGCCGACGACCCCTCCGAACAGGCCCGCCTGCTCAAAGATCATGTCAAGAGCGTACGCGAGCATGTCAGGGAACTTTCTGAAAAAAATTATGCCCGTATTGTTCCCGACTCTATCGGGTACGTACTTATGTTCTTGCCTGGCGAGGCAGCCTACGTAGCAGCCGTGACGGCCGATCCCAAACTTCCGACCGAAGCCTATGCCCGCCACGTCATCCTGATTAACCCCACCAACCTGCTTATGGCCTTGCAGCTGGCCTATAACCTGTGGCAGAGCGAAATGCAGAGCCGTTCGGTCAACGATATTTACCTCTCGGCCGAGAAACTCTATAAAAAGTTTACCGGATTTGCGGAGAACTTTGTTAAAATCGGCACAGCCATCGACAAGTTGCAGAACCTCTATGGCGACTCCTATAAACAACTGGCAACGGGCCGCGGAAACATTGTGAGTCAGCTCGAAGGCTGGAAAAAGAAAGGCCTGACACCGCCTACGCAATTGCCCAAAGAACTCACTGAAGGGTGTGACGACACGTCGGAGTAATGGTTGGTCAAAAAGTCATTGACCTTACCAGACAAGGCATCGACCTTGTAAAATTAAACACTCGCCTTGTAAAGCAAAAGAGAACAGCGCCAGGCATCATTAAAAGTAAGGTTACAACAGCTTTTGAGCAAACAGAACCCTTACTTTGGTCTTGAAAGTTCATCAAAAGTTCGTTTTTTTATCGAAAGTAGGTGCATGATAGTTGATTTTACGAGGCTGAATTTGTCAGAATGTATAAAACGAGTATCTTTGCTCGCAGTTACAAATAAAAACACAAGAATTTGGATTATGGAAAAGGTAGACCAGCTTGATTTGAAGATACTTCGTATTATCTCAGTCAACGCACGCATTCCCTTTAAAGATGTTGCTGCCGAATGCGGCGTATCGCGTGCAGCCATTCATCAGCGTGTACAGCGCCTTGTAGAGGCCGGAGTAATTACAGGTTCCGGTTATAATGTATGTCCTAAGAGCATCGGCTACAGCACATGTACTTATGTAGGTATCAAATTGGAGCGTGGCTCAATGTATAAAGGAGTGGCCGAAGAGCTTGAGAAGATTCCCGAAATTGTAGAGTGTCACTTTACAACCGGAACCTACACCATGCTTATCAAGTTGTACTCGCGCGACAACGAGCACCTCATGGATTTGCTCAACAACCGTATTCAGGAAATACAGGGTGTTATCTCGACCGAAACGCTTATCTCGTTGGAGCAGAGCATCAATCGGACTGTGCCTGTTATCATCCCCGAAGATTGATTTGTTAAACGAACCTTCCTTGCTGTATTCCCTTGGCTGGAGTACGGAGGAAGGTTCACCGCAATTTTCAGCCAATGACTTTCGAAGGCCCCCTCATAGGATTAGCCACCTTCCTGATAATCGGACTCTTCCACCCTATTGTCATAAAAACAGAATACTACTTCGGCACGCGGCCGTGGTGGATTTTCCTGCTTGTTGGCATCGGCTGTATAGTCGGTGCCTTGTTTGTTTCGTCGCTTATGGCCAGTGCCATAATCGGTGTTACCGGATTCTCCTCCCTATGGTCCATTCTCGAACTTTTTGAACAGCGACAGCGTGTCGATAAGGGCTGGTTCCCCAAAGGACCCGGCCATAAATAAGTTGCATCAATCATGGCTGCATTCAATATAGCCCATCAGGTAGCTGCAATGCATACTGCAGCACTGTCAAAGCCCATAGTAGAGCGTCCGTTGATAGGCATCAGCGGTAATTTTGACGAGGGGCAACTAAAACTCATGCCTGGTTATTTTCGTTCCATCGAGGCTGCGGGGGCTAACGCGGTTGTTATACCGCCGCGTCGTAGCCCCGACGCATCGCTTATTGCCTTGCTTGACCGCTTGGATGGTTTGTTACTCTCAGGCGGGGGCGATTTGAACCCCCTTTACGTAGGCGAGGAGCCTGTACCTGCCTTGCACGATGTGAATGCTGAGCGTGATGCTTTTGAGTTGGCACTCATCCAATTAGCTTATCACCGCCAGATACCCATGCTCGGCATTTGCAGGGGCATACAAATGCTCACGGCAGCTTTAGGGGGCCAGGTGTTGCAGGATATGGCCACTTCGTTGCCGGGAGTCGACTTGCTGAAGCATTCACAACAGGCCGCGCGCGGGGTAGCAACCCATTGGGTTGAAGCAGCCCCCGACTCCTGCATAGCCCGCCTGTTTGGACAGCGTTTTGCCGTCAACTCCTTTCATCATCAAGCAGTGGGAAATCCTGGCCCTTGCCTGCGTGTAACAGCCCGTTCGGCCGATGGTATTATAGAGGCCGTAGAAAGCAGCGAGATGAAGTCAATTATTGGCGTGCAGTGGCATCCTGAATGTTTTTTGCCTGAGGGCGACGAAAGCATGATGCCCTTGTTCCGCCATTTTGTAGCAGAGGCTGCATCATTTGGTGCTGCTCGCCGGGTGCATGAGCGCGTGCTGACGCTCGACTCGCACTGCGATACGCCCATGTTCTTTGACCGGGGGGTTGAACTCACTCATCGCGATGCGCAATTGCTCGTTGATTTTCCCAAAATGCGCGAGGGAAAACTCGATGCCACCATCATGGTGGCATATTTGCCGCAAGGCGAACGCACTGAAGACGTAATGCGTAAGGTTACAGCGCATACTCACGCTTTACTCGACGAAATAGCCGGACGCGTAGCCGAAGCGCCTGGTGTAGAACTGGCTTCTACTCCCGAGCAACTCTATGCCAACAAGTGTAACGGCCTGTTGTCGGTGATGCGAGGCATTGAAAATGGTTATGCCCTTGGCCGCGATTTGGCCAATGTCGAGGCTTTTCGTCGCAAAGGAGTGGTTTACATTACACTTTGCCATAATGGCGACAACGATATCTGCGATTCGGCTCGTGCTTCACACGCTGAGCACGGCGGCCTCTCGGTTTATGGACGTGAGGTGGTACGCGAGATGAACCGGGTGGGCCTGATGGTAGATTTGAGTCATGCTGCCGAAACTTCGTTCTACCAGGCGCTCGAATTAAGCAGCACCCCTATTGTGTGCTCGCACGCTTCGAGCCGCGCCTTGTGCAACCATCCGCGCAACTTGACCGACGAGCAGTTACGTGCCCTGGCCCAAGTAGGTGGTGTGGCGCAGGTAACGTTTTATCACGGCTTTTTGCGGCCCGAGTCCGACGGCTTGCCGCAAGCAACGGTCGATGATGCCGTGCGACACTTGATGCATATGATCGAAGTGGCCGGTATTGACCATGTAGGCATAGGCACCGACTTCGATGGCGACGGAGGTGTTCCGGGATGTGCCTCGGCCTCCGAACTCATAGCCTTTACCCGACGCCTTTTGGCCGAAGGACTTACGCCCTACGACCTGAGCAAAATTTGGGGAGGTAACTTTTTGCGTGTCATGAAGCAGTGCCAGCAAGCCGCCTGCCCCACCCTGCGTATCTAATTGATAGCTATTAAATTTATAAACAACCCTTAAACCATGAAGTATCTTTTATTGGCTGCGTTAATGGTAGGCTTTGGAGCGCTGACCGGTTGTAAAAACCAAAATCAAACGGTTCAGACAAGCGATACCGATACCATAGCCGTTACGAATGTACAATTTAATGCCGACTCGGCTTATGCCTCGGTTGTTGCGCAATGCGATTTCGGGGCTCGCGTACCCAATTCTGAGGCGCACCAGCGCTGTGGTGACTATTTGGTAAAGCGATTTGAAATGCTGGGCCTAAAGGTTACTGAACAAAAGGCTGCACTCAAGGCCTGGGATGGCAAAACCTTACAAATGCGCAACATTATTGCGGCTTACAAGCCCGAACAGACCAACCGAATTATTCTTTGTGCACATTGGGACAGCCGTCCGTGGGCTGATGCCGACCCCGACTCTGCCAACCACCGTAAACCGGTAATGGCTGCTAACGATGGCGCCAGTGGTGTGGCTGTGATGCTCGAGGTGGCCCGCCAACTCAAAGCGCTCAATCCCAACTTCGGTATCGACTTTATATGTTTTGATACCGAGGACTACGGAAAGCCCTATTGGGCGGAGGTTCAAGGCTACGATGACGGTTCTGACTGGTGTATGGGTTCGCAGTATTGGGCTCGCAATCCGCATGTTAAGGACTATAAAGCCCGTTACGGCATTCTGCTCGACATGGTTGGCGGACAGGATGCGCGCTACTGCTACGAAGGTATATCCATGCGCTATGCACGCGATTTAGCTGTGCGTGTTTGGGATGCAGCACAGCGTGCTGGAGCAGAATCTCTCTTTTTACAGCAAGAGGGTACGTGGGCCCAAGACGACCATGTGCCCCTCAACGAGATAGCTGGCATTCCAACAATCGATATCATTCCGTTTGTCGAGGGGAATCATACCTTTGGTGCCACCTGGCATACGGTAAACGATACCCCTAAATATATTTCGAAAGAAACGTTGCGCGGTGTCGGACAAACCATTCTGCAATTCCTCTCTGAAGAAAACTAATTCGTTTCTGCCTCAAGGCCTTTGGTCAAGGGGATAAATGTTTTAAAACTATGAGTATCAACGAAATACAAGACGAGATTATTGAAGAGTTCACCCTACTCGACGACTGGATGGACCGCTATCAATTGCTTATTGACTTAGGACAGGAGCAGGACGCACTGCCCGATGCCGACAAGGTTGACCAAAATCTGATTGACGGCTGCCAGAGCCGCGTGTGGATTGTGTGCGAGGAACACAATGGCCTGCTGCACTTTAAGGCCGAAAGCGATGCCCTTATTGTAAAGGGTATCGTGTCGCTCGTGGTGCGTGCCGTAACCGGTCACAGCCCGCAGGAAATTCTTGACAGCGAACTCTATTTTATTGAGCGTATCGGACTTACAGAGCACCTCTCGCCCACCCGCTCAAACGGTCTGCTGGCCATGATTAAGCAAGTGCGTATGTATGCGCTGGCCTATAAAACAAAACTCGAGGCTTAAACCGATGGTGTTTCGTTCTGCCAGTTGATTATTACAACCCCTCTTGCCATGAAACATTTGTTCCTTTTATGCCTTATGGCATGCTTGTGCATGATGGCATGCACCCGGCAACCTGCCGACAATTTGGCGCAGGATGTTACAGATCCTGCTGTTGCTGCGCTCATTGATACACCTGCAGCCCGAGAGGCTACCAAACTCGCTGAGCAACTGACGCAACGTGTGGACAGTGTGTTGCAAAACGGACGTGTTGACTCCCTGCAGTTGCGACAGATGGTAGACTCTTTAATGCTGAAAATGAGTGGTTTTCGCGAAAAGGCCGATCCGGCTGTCGCTTTGGCCTTTGTAGCGGGAATAAGGCACTATATGGCTACGAACTATGAGCAATTGCGCGAACAGATACCCCAGGCCGAACAACTCTTGCAGCAGGCAACCGATGCCGAAAAACTATTGCTGAAGGTGGCAGAGGTACGGCAGCATGCCGTACAGGCATTGGGAGGCGACAGTGCAGCGGGCAAATTGGTAGATGGTGTGGCTTCGGACGTGCTAAAGGCTGGTTTGGAACATCTTAAAGGTGCGAAAGACGCTGAAGAAAGACCGGAGCCATGAACTGAGTTGCATAAAAACTGATAAATAGCCGAATAGGTATAAACTTGCAAGGGTCGTTCCATTCCATGTGGAGCGGCCCTTGGTGCGTAAACTGGTGCCTGTGTGGTGCTGCCATAGTTTATAGTGGGTGGAGAGGGACTGTCTTTAACCTTTTGCAGGCTGCATTGAGGGTTCTTTGCTGGCTTGTTGGTAGTGATGGGGGTTATGCTCCGTGCAAACAGATTTTGTGTCTTTTTGATGCAGGTGTAAAATTAAAATCACCGCGTGTAGAATATTCTACACGCGGTGTATACAATCCGTTATGTGGGTGGCAGGGTAGGGTGTTGTGCATTGAAAGCAATTAAGCCCTCTTAGATAACATTTTAATGGCGTTGGCGACGTACACTCAGTCCACCTCCTTTTCCACCGGCAGCCTTGGGTCGTGAACTCTTCACGGTCTTTTGTTTTTTAGGCTTGGTAGCCTTGGCTGAGCCTACATTAGCGCTTTTGGTGCGACGGTTGAGCGAGGATCCGCGGCGCGAAGTAATTGTTCCGCGGCGCGAAGTACGGGCATTTTTTCCGGCTGCAGCAATGGAATCGGCCTGAGCCAGAGCTATGGAGTCGGCTTTGAGTTTGGCGTAGTATGCACTATCACGTCCGTACACATGTTCCTGTACGTCGACAAGCTGTTTTTCAATGCGTTTTTGCTCCTTTATCAAGGCCGAGTCGTCGGGGCAGTAGTTTGCCAAGAGTTTATCTTGCAGGTTTACAGCCTTGTAGATTTCGCCTTCGTAGCATCCCATTGTAAAGAAGTCATCAGCCGACATCATAGCTGCATTGTTGAGCGATGAACCCATCAGCATGAGTTTGCCCAAATAGGGTGCAACGTCTGCCATCTTTACCCAGAACATGGGATATTGCGCCAGTTCGCCGCCAAAGTCGTCGTCGCCACGTTGCAATACGGGGCAGAGAGCAGTTACCTGTGAGCGGAACGAGGCGGTGCGCTGGTCGTAATAGGTGCTCTCCTTAATAAAATATGCCTTAACCTCTTCTGAGGGAATATCAGCATCGTTTACACGTACCTTGTCGTTCTTCGATTCGTAGAAGATGTGATAGCGGTCCATGAGTTCCTTGGCCGTTACCTCGTTTTTGGAAGTGAAGTTCTCGTTGCCGTCGAGTTTGTAGTCGTAGGCCTTTATTTGCTTGCGCAGCAGTAGTTTAAAGAGGTAAGTAAAGAGGTTTTCGCGTCCGTCCTGGGGGGTAGTGGGGTAGTAGAGGGTAGCGTTGGCCTCTTTTTTTAGGTCAAGTTTGCGGTAGAGGTCGCGTCGCCAGGCTGCATCGGCCGGCATGGCCTGTGCCGTAGGAAATTCGCGATAGGCAGAGCCCCTGGGGGCATTTTGCTGCTGTTGCTGCTTTTGTTGCATCTCTGCCCGGCGTCGGGGCGGTTGGGCAATGGCAGCCGTGGTGAAGGTTAGCCCGATGGCAAGGAGGGCAAATCGGATGAAATTCATAGACTGAAAGTATTGGGCAGACCGACAGGCGGTCCTTGTGCCGAGTAGAAATGTCGGTGTAGGTTTAGTTGATAATCACTTCGAGCGAGCCGTTGAGTGTGCGGGTTATTCCATCGGGGCCTGCTGCACGTACCTTTGAAATGTAGAAGCGTTGCCCGCGACGAAGTTCACGCATCAAGTTACGTTGGTTCTCAGTAAAGTTCGGGCCAGCCGATGGTTCAGGACGGAAGTTGCCCATGCGGTCGGCAAAAACGGCTTCGAATCCAAGAACCTTGAAGGGGATGTTGAGAAGTCCGTCGTCGATAGCTGCACTGAGCGATTTGGCACCGATAACGGTGCCTTTTGCCACGCGTCCTCCCTTGAATCGGTCGTTTCCGAGCTGGATATAGGCCGTAGGGTCGGGGAGTTTGCGCACTTGGAAGGTAAAGGCACCCATGGTTTGGGTGCGTCCGTTTACGGTTCCGGTCACGGTAAAGGTTACGTTCTGCCCAACCTTGGCCGGCCGTGCGGTGTATTTTCCGTTGCCGTTGGGCTTTAAACTACCACCGGCCATAGTCAGATGTACTTGGTTATGCGGCAGTCCGGCAGCACTGACACTGATGGGATTGTCGAAGCCGGCGTAGAGCACGTTCATGAGGTCGGCTGCTACAGTGGCACCCTGTGGGGGGGGAATGACGTTGTACTTTTGGGTGAACTGGCGGCGGATAATGTCGCCCGAGGCATTGGGCACGGTTATGTAGCCGCTAAAGGAGTATTGTCCCGGTGCACCGACTGTAAAATTGTAGCTTCCGTCGGTAGCAATGCGCCGGCCATTTACGTAAATTTCGGGGCGCTGTGTGGTGTCGAGCGCAGCCATAAAAATTTTAGAGCGAAAGGTTTCGCCGGGGTAGAGGGTAGTAGCTTCGGCCGAGACGTACGCATTCAACTCGTTGACACGCACATCTTTCAAGTCTATGTTGGCCACGAGGTTATGTACTACTTCGTTTTCGGCTTTGCGCACGTCGCTTTGCAGTTTGGCCAGCATGGTAACGGCAGCTATGGAGGGCATTTCCTCAAACATGTATTGCTGCCAGTTTTTACCAATGTTGTTTTCGCCTTTTGGCACATCGGTCGAAAGGTTCGAAGCGATGATGGCTCGCTGGCGGGGGTCGGTGACAAAGGAGAGAATACGTTCGCGGTAAGCTTTGATGGTGTTGTATAGTTTATCGCCTTGTCCGCGTTTGGGAGCGAGCATGATGCGGTTCGAAGCTTCGAGGTCTTCTTTGTTTTGCAGATTATCGGGATCGCCGTCCGAGCCGTCACATTCGCGGGCAATGGCGTAGCGCAGATTTCCGGCCAGGTTGTAGAGTGAGTCGCTTAGTTGCTTTACCTCCATGGCTTTGTCGTACCAGGGCTTTACCTTGACGGGGTTGTCCTTGTATTGTTCGGCAAAGTCGGCATAAAGGGCCTGGTTCTCCTTCATAGCGTTTTCGGTGGTTCGCTTGAGGCTCTCGCCAATGAGACTGAAGCCTTTGAGCACGTCGCTCGACACGTTCAGTGCCAGCATGGCCATCAACACGATGTACATCAGGTTGATCATCTTCTGGCGTGGCGAAAGTGGTCTTTTCTTTACTGGAGACATGAGAGGGAAGGTTGGGGGTTGTGCCCGGAGTGGCAGGTTTGTGCTAGGAATTCAGGGTGTTGAGAATTCAAAAACAGCTCTCCGGGCATCAAATGCTTATTGTTGGGGTTGTTGAGGATACCCTTGCTGTTGGGGTTGTTGGTAGCCGTAGGGCTGTTGCATGGGTTGCTGTTGCATAAAAGGCTGCTGCGGAGTTGCTTGAGGCTGCACGGTAGGTTGTTGGGGGGCAGGTTGAGGCTGTTGCATGCTCATGTTGATGGTGAGCGCCTGTATCATGCGGCCATAAACTCCGTTAAGTTCTTCGATTTGTTGAGCCAGACGGCGGGTTTGCTCGTTGATTTGCTCAATAGTGCCAACTTGCTGGCTGATGCTCTTGAAGTGGAGATCGTAGGTCTTGTTGATGGCTGTGAGAGTGCGGTTCAGATTGGCCATTTCTTCGCTGTCGTGAGCCAGACGGGCACTCTGTTCGTCAACTTTTTGGAAGGTGTCGGCCAAAATGCGTAGTTTGGCAATATACTCTTGGGTTGCGGTTTCCATGTCGGGAGCAAGTGCGGCTTGGGCACGGCGCAGAAGTTCGTCGTTAGCCAAACGAATAATTTCAGCAAGGCGTTGTGCCTCATTTTCAAAGGGAACGGCTCCTTCGGGGGTATGGGCCGCTACGGCAGCCGCCGCCGCCTCGGCAGGCGATGCCGGAGTTGTTGCAGCAGTTTGCTCAAAAGTTGCGGCCGACAGGGCGGCGGATTGTCCGCCTCCTACAAATACAACGCCCGGTGTGGCAGCTGTTGGTTGCAGACCGGGAGCTGCTGTAGGTTGTATATCGTTGGGAGCATCGGGGAGTTCGGTTGCGGGTTCGGTTGTTTCGTCTTGGATATCCTCCTCCACTTCTTCCTCCTCTTCATCTTCGTCCTGATCAATGCGATTGGCAATTTCCTCATCGGTTTCGTAGTCGTGTGGCAATTCCTTACCGATTTCGTCCTTATCGAAGGGGCGGTCAAAAGCTGAAAGGAAGAACACAATAACTTCGGTACCCATACCTATAAAAAGCATGAAGTTACCTCCCGGCAGGTGAGTGAGTTTGAAAAGTGCACCCAGGATAACGATGGCTGCACCCCAGGAGTATGCGTAGTTCAGAAAGGTTTGTCCGGGAACACTGTCCATCCAGTGCTGCAGGCGGACTACGAGGTTAATCTTGTTGGCCATAATGTATAGGTGTTAGGAGGGCTGTTGTGAGTGGGGTGGGGCATATTTGTCCGACGTAGGTATACTTCGGTGTTTTGTTTGCCCCGCCTGCTCCTATTTCGGTAGGTTGTATACCGCTTTATCTTTTCTTTTTGGCAGAGTTGGTTGCGCTCGAAGTGTTGGCTTTGGAGCGTACACATCTAAATCCAACGTAGGAGCGGGGCTGGTTCTGGTATTCCCAACTGCGCCAAGCCGAACGAATCATAGACATGGGGTCTTTCCATGAGCCGCCGCGCACGCTTTTGCGTTTAAGCACGTAAGGGTCTTCTTTAGCAGCCTTGTAGGATAGTTGGGGGTTAAGGTCGGCCATAGCATCGACTCCAGCCTCGGTATAGACAGTGCTGGTCCATTCGGCTACATTGCCGGCCATATCGAAGAGTCCGTTGGTATTGGCTCCGTAAATGCCTACGCGCGAGGTTATAAGGTTGCCATCGTCGGTGTAGTTACCGCGGTCGGGTTTGAAGTTGGCATAGAAACATCCCTCCTGGCTTTTGGCTTCAATACCCTCCCAGGGGAAGGGGTTGCCTTCCTTGCCGCGTGCTGCGTATTCCCATTCCACTTCGGTTGGCAGGCGGTAGCGCTGAATGTAGCGTGCCTGTGCTCCCATGCCGGCCATAAGGTAGTTGGTACGCCAGGCGCAGAAGGCTTCGGCCTGTTCCCATGTAACGCCTACAACGGGATAGTCGTTGTAGTTGGCCGATGAGAAGTAGAGTTTCATGTACTGCTCGTTGTTGGCATTGGGGAAGTCGTTGACCCACACGGTAGTATCGGGGTAGACTTGTACGATATAAGTGTTGAGAAAGTCGTAGAGGCTTGAAAGCGGACGCTCGATGGTTTGGCGTACAATGTCGCCGTTATCGTCGACATATGCCGTATCTTTTGAAATCATTACTACCTCGTCGGGGTCGACCGGGTGGTCGGTGTTGAGCGAGCGTTCTTTGGGATCAAGGCGGTACTTGCGTAGTGCTGCTTTTTCGTAGTCAAAAATTTCGTAGCGGTAGATGAGTTGTTTGGCATCGAGCATGCGTGTGCCGTCGATGGGATGAGTGTAGTACACGCTGTTGAGTGCGCGTTCCTGGTCTTCGTTTGGCTTTCGCCAGGGAATGGGTTTAGACCAGTTTAGGTGCGGTTTGACGGGATCACCATTGCGGTCAACTTCGATTTTGAAGGTTTCGTCGCCACCATATTGGGGGTCGGCCAGGCGCTCGCGGATAATGGAGTCGCGCACCCACTCAACAAATTGCCGGTACATGGAGTTTGTAACCTCTGTCTGGTCCATCCAGAATCCGTCGACCGAGATATCTTTGGTAGGAGTAACGGTTCCCCACAGCGAGTCGTTCTTTTCAAGACCCACCTTGAGGTAGCCTCGTTTCACTTCAATCATGCCGTAAGGAGTAGGCTCGTTGAAGGTGGCCGCGCGTGTTCCTGTTACTTCGCCGCCGTTCATCATGGAGCGGTTGCTGCCCATGCACGATGCAAGCAGGCCGCAGGCGGCAAGTAATGTAATAAGGGCTGAAAGCGTATGGTTCATTTGTGAGATATATAAGCAATATGGTTTGAAAGGCTGTATGGTATTGGAGTTTTACGGAGGCTGTTGTTGCCCGCTGTGTGGTTATAAGTAGCGTACGCTGCGGTGCAGATTTTTGCCTCGTTTGCCCAGGTTGAGGTCAAGGCGGTAACCGAGTGTAATTTCGTGTTGCCCGGCACCGATGCCCATACCTGAGGTGTTGGCCTCGTAAGAGTAGCTGAGGTCGACTCCATGGAACATGCCTCCGATGAATCCTGTTACGGAGTGTTGCGGACTGTAGCTCAGACCGGCATACAGCCGTTTTTTTTGTTTGGCATACTGAAGCCGGGCTGTAATGTCGGCGCGAAAGGTTTGTCCGTCGTAGCGGAGCAGGGTGGAAGGCGCTATCGTAAAAAACGGACTTTTAAGTCTAATATTGTATCCTCCGGTTAAATAATACACCGCCTTGACCTCATATTCGTTACTTTCGTCCATATAAATGGTGGGTGCGGTGAGGTGTTGGGCACTCACTCCTACGTACCATTTTTTGTGGGTGTAGTAGATGCCGGCTGTGGCGTCGAATTTTGAGCCCGAGATGTCGGTGGTGGGGAAGGCGGGGTCGTTGGGGTCTTCAAGGTCGGCTTTAGAGCCTTTGAGGGCCTCGTTGAGCATGTCGGCTTCGGCACCGATACTGAGTGTACCGCCCCAAAGCTTCAGGTGGTAGGCATATTGAACGGAGAAGCGTTTGTGTGAGAACAGACCGATGTTATCGTTTTGAAAGAGTACACCGACTCCGTGGCGGGTACGGCCTATTTGGAAGGCCATGTCGGCTCCGGCAAAAATGGTGCTTCCGCCATCTTCGTAGCCCATGGCGTGCGACTGGAATGCGGAAACAATGCTGAGTTGGGGCGAGCGTCCGGCGGCGGCAGGGTTAAACTGGGTTTCCATCTGCCAGTAGTGGGCATAGGCGGGCTCCTGCTGAGCCCATGCTTGGAGCCCTGTGGCAAAGACCAGGAGAAGGCCTAATCTTAGTAGATGGAAATGGAGATTGTGCATGAACTGTCGGTTTGTTGTTTTTAGGAAGCAAAGATACTGTAAACTGGTTTTAAATGAAAGGTTTTATCCGCTTTTTCTTCAGAAAGCTGTTGCCTGCATTGTATTTATGCATTGATTTTAAGAAAACAGCCGTACTGAGAGGGGGCTGCAGTATGCTTTATGCAGCGCCCGGGACTATATGTTTTGCCGTGCGGGTGTTTTGTTTTTAAGCGGCTTGGCTGTGTATGTCGAGGCCGCAAAAAACAATGGCTAAGCCGTTGAACGGGGCTTAGCCATTGAGTTGCGTGTGCCGAAGATGCTGAAGGTTTGACCAGCTATGCCCAGGCCGGCTGCCGGGTCAGGGCTTTTGTGGCAAAGCCAATAACCCTGGCCTGCATGAGGGCAGGACTGCATTGGCCGGTTGGGGCTATGTTAAAAGCCCATGTCTTGCATTGTGGCACTGAAGGTTCTTTTCGCACCATTATATCCGCTGACGAACGACCCGCTGTAGGTGTTGTTTTTTAGGTTCTGCGGGATTTAGTGTGAATTAACATGCCGAATCCCGCAATTAA
>CALCVT010000041.1 GCA_937906495.1 uncultured Prevotella sp. | reverse complement strand
GATGGCGCTTTAGAAAAATCAGATGGCGCTTTAGAAAAATCGGATGGCGTTTTAGAAAATTCCAGACCATGCTATAGATTTTTTAGTTCTATAAAGTGATAATCACGCGATATAGAGTTTGCAAAGATTAAATCATGCATGTTGGTGTGAAAAAGCGCAAATGATTTTATAAAAGGACAGATGCTAAGCGGGGTTGAACTATAAGTACAGTCCAACCCCGCTTAGTGTATCAAGAAGTTTCTTGATAGATTCTATACAAAGTTACGAATAATTTTTGGAAATAGTGCTATGAACTTGCCCTGACCACTGCTGGATTTAGATAGAAAGGAGATAAAAATGACTATATTGGAATGTGAACTTGTCAAAACACGTTGTTTGATTAGATACATCGTTTGCTGCTCTCTTAAAGTCATTTATTGACAGCAGATGTGGGAGCATAGTTCTGCAAATCAGCACCATTTTAATTGTTCAGTGAGGGGGTAACTTCACGTTCTTCGCGCAGCATAATGCCCGTAAATGTGCGGCCAGAATGAATGCCAAGGCGGCGAGCCGAGAAGAATGTATCGGCCTTACTGAAACTGCAGAGTCCGCTGATTAGAATGTGGTGGAGTTGTACACCGGCTTCCTCAAGCAGCCAGGCATTGGCAGCCCAAAGGTCGATGTGGGCTTTCTGATTGTTTTGGGTAGCCGAACCTTTAGTCGGGTGGCTGACGATAGAGTTTGGGAATCCTGCTTCGGCAAAAGCATCTACCACCTCATTGCCCACTTCGAAGGCATTGGCCGATATACTCGGCCCGAGTACGGCTTTTATGTGAGCGGTGTTTGTGCCGTAGAGTTGCTGCATGGTTTTGAGCGTGTGGCAGACAATGTGTTGTACCGTTCCGCGCCACCCGGCATGAATGGCAGCAATGGCATGGTTCTGAGTGTCGTAGAGCAGAATGGGTACACAATCGGCAGTCGACACTCCGATGCAGTGTTGTGGCAGGTTGGTTATCAGAGCATCGCATTGGTCGATTGCTTGTACTTGTTCCTGAGGCGAGAGCGAGAGTAAGTGGTTGTCAACGCAGGCCACCCTTGCCGTGTGTGTTTGGCGGGGTAACCATAAATTTTGTTTTTCGATGCCTAATTCATGGCAGAGCCATTCGCGGCACCGGCTTACATGCTCAGGGTTATCGCCACAATAGTGCGTTATGTTAAAGGCAGCATAGGTTCCCAAAGCTTCGGTTTCGGCAGGTGTAAGTTGCCAGGGTGCAAGTCGTGTGGTCGAAAATGCTCTGACGTAATCCGACAGTTGGTAGTCAATGAGTGTTGCCATAAGGGTTAGTCCTCCAGGTCCTCCATATCGTAGATTTCAACCTCGTCGAGTTCGTCGTCAAAGTCGGTATCTGCGTTTTCATCGTCAAAATCGGGTTGCCAGTCGGCAAAGTCGGATGCAAGCATGTTTATCTCGCGGTCGCGGTGCACAATGGATCCTCCCTCTGTAACCGATTGCAGTTTGTTGCTTTCGCTGTTCAGTTCTTCCCATAGTACGTCCTTGAGCTGCTGCAGTCCATATCCTGTTACTGCCGATATGAATACTACGGGTAAGTCGTCGGGAAGTTCTTCACGTAGCATATCCATTAACTCCTCGTCGAGCAGGTCGCTCTTGGTAACAGCAAGTACGCGATGCTTGTTGAGCATACCGGGGTTGAATTTTTCGAGTTCGCCCAGCAAAATGCGGTATTCCTTGCCAATATTGTCTGTATCGCCGGGTACCATGAAGAGCAAGAGCGAGTTGCGTTCAATGTGTCGCAAAAAGCGTAGGCCCAGTCCGCGGCCTTCGGCAGCACCCTCAATAATACCCGGAATGTCGGCCATTACAAACGATTTGTTGTCGCGGTAGGCAACAACCCCCAAGCTTGGCTCCATGGTTGTGAAGGGGTAGTTGGCAATTTTGGGTCTTGCTGACGAAAGAGCTGAAACTAAGGTTGATTTGCCTGCATTGGGAAAGCCTACGAGGCCAACATCGGCCAGCAGTTTAAGCTCCAAAATGACCATCATTTCCTGCATGGGTTCGCCAGGCTGGGCATAGCGTGGGGCTTGGTTGGTAGCTGTTCGGAATTGCCAGTTTCCCAGTCCGCCGCGTCCGCCTTTGAGCAGCATGACCACTTGGCCGTCTTCGGTTACGTCGCAGATGTATTTGCCCGTTTCAGCGTCGTAGGCTACGGTGCCTGGAGGCACGTCGATGTAGCGGTCTTCGCCATCGGAGCCGTGCGAGCAGCATTTCGAACCATTGCCGCCATTGCCAGCAAAGACGTGGCGTTCGTAGCGCAGGTGGAGCAGAGTCCAGTAGTTGTGGTTGCCGCGCAGGTAAACGTTACCGCCGCGTCCGCCGTCGCCGCCGTCGGGTCCGCCGTTGGGCTGGTATTTGGCGCGGTGCAGGTGCATGGAACCGCGTCCACCCTTACCGGAGCGGCAAAAGATCTTGACATAGTCTACAAAGTTCGATTCGGCCATGAATGTTGAGAGAGTTATAAAAGTGTTTGTATCAAAGTAATAACGCAACAAGCTGCGCACGTTGCAGGAACGTCAGCGTGCGCAGCCTGTGTTGGTAGAGAGGGGTTTACCCCTTTAAATGGTAAGTGAGAGAGGTTAGAACTTGTCGATTTCAGCGCAAAGTGCAGCGTTGATTTCTTCAAGAGCACCATATCCCTTTACAGCGTGGCGCTTTCCTTCCTTTTCGTACCAGGCAATGAGCGGAGCTGTTTGCGAATGGTAAACGTCGAGGCGCTTTTTGATGGTTTCGGCATTATCGTCGGCACGGCCTGAAGTTTTTCCGCGGTTTATGAGGCGCTCCATGAGCATTTCTTCGGGTACTTCGAGTTCGAGCATACCGGCTACTTCGGTGCCGCGCTCAGACAGCATTTGTTTAAGGGCCTCAGCTTGGGGGATGGTGCGGGGGAAACCATCGAAGATTACGCCTTCGCAGGGGCAAAGAGCATCGTAGGTAGCTGCCAGAATGTCAATCATGAGTGAATCGGGAATGAGCTGGCCTTTGTCGATGTAGCTCTTGGCTGTGTTGCCCAGTTCGGTGCCGTTTTTGATTTCAGCACGCAGCACGTCGCCGGTAGAGATGTGCTTGAAACCATACTTTTGTACGAGCAGGTCGCTCTGGGTGCCTTTGCCCGAACCCGGAGCACCGAAAATTACAATATTCTTCATGTTAATGAGTCTTGGTATGTTGAGTTTTGAATGTATGACTTTGTATGTGTGCCTTGCAGCATGGGTATGCAGTGTGGCAGTACAGCCTTATTCAACCACGGTATATATGTTGCGCAAGTTACGGCCTTCGCCATCGTAGTCGAGGCCGTAGCCCACGATAAAGTCGTTGGGAATGTTAAAGCAGCAGTAAGGAATGCTAAGTTCAACCTTGAGGTTGTCGGGCTTGACGAGTAGGGCAGCAATATGTATTGCCTTGGGGTTCATGTTACCCAGGGTGTCAAGAAGTTTTTGCATGGTCAGGCCCGAGTCGATAATGTCTTCTACAATTACCACGGTGCGGCCTTCAATCGACTCGTTCAGGCCGATGAGTTGCTTGACCTTGCCGGTTGATTCGGTACCCTCGTATGATGCCATTTTGACAAAGGTTATTTCACAGGGTGTGGTGATTCCGCGAATAAGATCGGCGGCAAAAATGAAAGAACCATTGAGTACGGCCAGAAAGAGCGGATTTTCGCCTCGGAGGTCGGTACTGATTTGTGCAGCAATCTCAGCTACACGTTGCATAATCCGGGCTTCGGGTATGGAGACCGTAAATTCGCGGTCGCGAACTTGTATTTTATCCATAGGTGTCGTGTAATGTGGTAATACTGATTTTGCACGCAAAAGTACAAATATTCTGAGAAATATCCCGCTTTTGATGGGGCAAATTGCGGAAGTGCCGTGCAAAACTCTTAATCAAAGGGAGTTGACGCAGGGGTTTACACTGACCATGCAGTTTTTGGGCTATTGACTATCATACAATAAGTTACCGCTGTCAGACCAATATGGGTCTGACAGCGGTAAGCATGGCTTTAGGGCCGAGATTGGTGTAATCTGATGTAAGCCGTATAACGGAATCAGAATACAAAATTGCGGAAGTCGTTGAAGATGGCAAAGACCATGAGTAGGAGCAATAGGCACATGCCTATAGTTTGTGCACGCTCCATAAAGGCATCGCTCGGTTTGCGGCGGCTAATAACTTCGTAGAGCAGGAAGAATACGTGGCCACCGTCGAGCGCCGGAATGGGCAGGATGTTCATAAAGGCCAATATAAGCGAGATGAAGGCTGTGAGTTCCCAAAAGGCGCACCAGTCCCAGGTTACGGGAAAGAGGCTGCCTATGGCTCCGAACGATCCGACGCTTTTGGCACCATCGGCAGTAAAGAGGTACTTGAGGTCCTCGACGTAGCCGGTGAGAACTTTCCAACCATGACTGATACCTGCAGGAATACTCTCTGTAAAGGTGTAATTGCGGGTAACGCGCTTATATTCGCTTTGCATGGGGTTTGCCCAGCCAATGCCAGTCTCGTATTTGCTGTTGAGCGCGAGACTGAGGGTATCGGTATGGTTTGTATTGTTTCTGCGTACAACGACTGTAGCCTGGCGCAAGCGTAGACTATCGGCGTGGCTGGCTGTTGCTAACACATCGTTCATGGTACCGCGAATTTGAATGAATTCGTTGACTGTTTGAAAGCTGTGTCCGTTAAATCCTATGAGTTGGTCGCCCGGGCGAATTCCGGCACGTTCAGCTGCGCTTCCTGGCTGCACTTTGTTGATGAGCGATGGGTTGAGAATCTCTACAAAGCGTGGCTGGTTTTGAATCATCTCGAGCATGTTAAGGTTGCCCGGGAGGGGAATGGTAACCTTTTGGCCGTTACGTAGCACAGTAGCAGAGTGAGCCTGGCTGAGGTCGCGGTAAATGTTACCGTCGAACTTTGTAAAGCTGTGTGTATCGGTGCCAAGCAGAATATCGCCATCGCGGAAACCTAAATCTTGGGCTTGTTCGTTAAACTTAAAACCATGGGTGTAGTTCTGAACGGGGATGTAGGTTTCGCCCCAGGTAAAGAGAACTGCCGCATAGATGATAAAGGCTAGGATGAAGTTGACCAATACACCACCAATCATGATGAACAATCGCTGCCAGGCCGGTTTGGCACGGAATTCCCATGGTTTGACAGGTTGCTTGAGTTGTTCCTTGTCCATCGACTCATCAATCATTCCGGCTATTTTGACATAGCCGCCGAGTGGCAGCCAGCCAAGGCAATAGGTAGTGTCGCTTTTGCGGGGTTTGAACTTGAAGGGGGTGAACCAGGGGTCGAAGAAAAGGCAGAACTTCTCAACGCGTACCTTAAATAATTTAGCAAAAAAGAAGTGTCCTCCTTCGTGCAGGAGGATAAGTATGGCAAAGCAGAGCATGAGCTGCAGAGCCCGAATCATAAAATCTTCCACAGGTAGGGTTTAATCATTATGTTGGTTTAACTAAGAGTTTGGCTTAAGTGGTAAAGCGTGTTCTGAACGTTCGAGACTCAGGAAGTTTGAAGTCAGGTGCTTACGGATGTTTTGTCTACAGAAGGGTTTGGGCCAATTGGCGAACCTGGCGGTCGGTTTCGAAAAGGTCTTCGAGTGTGGGTGTGGGCAGGAAAGTTGCCTGTTGCATGGCTTGTTCTGTGATGCGGGCAATATCCATAAATCCGATACGTTCTTGCCTAAAGGCTAAGTTGGCTACTTCACCGGCAGCATTGAGTATGCATGGCATGTTACCGCCTTGAGCTATGGCTTCGTAGGCCAGGCGCAGACAGGGGAAACGCTGAACATCAGGCTGTTCAAAATGAAGAGAACCCAATGCGAATAGGTCAAGTTGCTCGCTGCCTAGTGACAATCGCTCAGGAAAACTGAAGGCGTATTGAATGGGCAGGCGCATATCGGGTGTTCCGAGTTGTGCCATTACAGCACCATCAGCAAACTCTACGGCTGAGTGAATGACACTTTCGGGGTGTACAACAACTTGAATGTTATCGGGAGCAACGTTATAAAGCCAGTGCGCTTCAATCATTTCAAAGCCTTTGTTCATCATTGTTGCCGAATCGATGGTTATTTTGGCTCCCATCTTCCAATTGGGGTGTTGCAGTGCCTGTGTCGGTGTTACGCGTTCGAGTTCTTCGGATGTAAAGTTACGGAAGGGGCCACCCGAAGCTGTGAGCAGGATGCGTTTGACAGGATTTTCGGCCTCCCCATTTAAACATTGAAAGATGGCCGAATGTTCGCTATCGACGGGCAGGATGGGTACACCATGCGACACACAGAGTTTGCGGATGATGCTTCCGGCTACTACCAGGGTCTCTTTGTTGGCTAATGCAAGCGGTTTGCCGGCTTGGATGGCTGAGATGGTGGGGCGTAGTCCGGCAAAGCCTACCATGGCCGTGAGTACAAGGTCCACTTCGCTGCTCTGTACCACTTGGCACAGGGCATCGCTGCCGGTATAAACTTTGATGGGTAATGCACTGAGGGCTTCTTGAACTTCGGTGTATTTGGTTTCGTCGGCAATAACAACCGCATCGGGCATGAAGTTGCGGGCTTGCTCAATGAGCAGGGTGGCATTGCTTCCGGCTGTGAGCACACGGGCCTCGAAGCGGTCGCGATGACGGCTGATGACGTCTAAGGCCTGAGTACCGATTGAGCCGGTAGAACCGAGTATGGCTATACGTTTCATTCGGGGTAAATAGCTAAGGAGTTAGTAGGTAGAGAGCTAAAAGGTAAAGGCTTTAGCCATTGAGATGGAGCAGTTCTTCGGGGATGTCGAGCTGGATGCTACGTTCGCGTAAATCGAACTGAAGCAAGAAATCGTCGTGAAAGGGAAGCATCAGTTCGTTGCCGTCAGGGCAATCGATAATGAGCAGAATATTAGCCGAGGAGTCGTCAACATGGGTAATGGTACCTACAGCTGTGCCATCGGCATTGTAGACATTGAAACCAGTGAGTGCCCGATACGAGGACAGTGTGCCGCCGTCATTAGTGTCATTGCAGAGGTGCGACTTGGGATAGAATACGGCATGTCCCACCAGGCGGCGGGCTTGCTCTTCGCAGTCTATGTCCTCAAACTTGATGATGGCTGTATCCTGGTTCTTGAAACTGTACTCTTCCCAAAAGAAAGGAACGAATATGCCATCCATATCGAGTACCAGATATTCAGCGGTACCGGTATCGAAGCAGTCGTCGGTAAAAGCCAGTTCAACTTCGCCGCGTAGTCCGCGGTGTTTGGCGATGTATCCTATTTTGAAAACTTCGTCAGTGCGAATCATTTTGGTGTATTTTGCGAAAAAAGCTTATGTCTGCCTGGCAGATGGCAGGGGAATCTGTAGGCTGGGAATGTGTGGGAAGGAAATCTGTTGGCCGGTGTAGAATGTGTTATTCCAGTCGGATTTATCCGTTAATGCGGGTGATACGGGCGCCCAATTGGTTGAGTCGCTCTTCGATACATTCATAGCCGCGGTCAATTTGTTCAACATTATCGATGCGGCTTGTACCCTCAGCGCTGAGCGCAGCAATGAGCAGGGCAATGCCTGCTCGGATATCGGGCGAAACCATGCGGCGTGCTCGTAGGCGTATCTGATGGTCGTGTCCGATAACTACGGCACGATGAGGATCGCACAGAATAATTTGTGCGCCCATTTCAATGAGTTTGTCTACAAAGAACAGACGGCTTTCGAACATTTTTTGATGGAAGAGCACAGAGCCTCGGGCTTGTGTTGCTACTACAAGAAGTACACTGAGAAGGTCGGGGGTAAGGCCGGGCCATGGTGCATCAGCCAAGGTCATAAAAGAGCCATCTATAAAAGATTCTATTTCGTAGTGATCCTGTCGCGGAATAATGATGTCGTCGCCTTCAATTTGTATTTTGATGCCTAAGCGTCGGAAGGCTTCGGGTATGATTCCGAGAGCTTCAACTCCCGCCTGACGGATGGTTAGTCCATTGCCAACCATAGCTCCCATACCTATAAAGGAGCCAATTTCTATCATATCTGGCAAAATGCGGTGAACAACGTTGCCATGAAGTTGGTTTACTCCTTCAATTGTAAGTAAGTTTGAGGCTATTCCCGAAATACGTGCTCCCATGCTGTTGAGCATAAGGCAGAGTTGTTGGATGTAGGGCTCGCAGGCGGCATTGTAAATGGTGGTGGTTCCTTGGGCTAGTACTGCAGCCATAATGATGTTGGCTGTACCGGTAACCGAAGCCTCGTCGAGCAGCATATATGTGCCTTTCAGACTGTTGGCCTCAATGGTATAAGTGGCTGCTTCGTTGTTATACCGAAACTGGGCACCTAACTTTTGTAGTCCGCAAAAGTGGGTGTCGAGTCGGCGGCGTCCAATCTTGTCGCCTCCAGGTTTGGCTATGGTTGCTATTCCAAAGCGGGCAAGCAGCGGGCCGATGAGAAGCACAGACCCCCTAAGCCGTGAGCAACGTTCCAGGAAATCCTGGCTTTGGAGGTAGTCAAGACAGACGTTTTTAGCGCAGAAGGTGCAGTCGCCTGTTCCGTTCCACACAATTTCAACCCCCATGGCACCAAGCAGGGCAATGAGGTTGTTAACGTCTAAAATGTTGGGAATATTTTGAATGCGGACAGATTCTTTGGTCAGTAAGGTGGCACAGATAACTTGCAATGCTTCATTTTTGGCACCTTGTGGTGTTATTTCGCCTTGAAGCCGGTGGCCGCCTTCGATTACGAACGTACTCATAGGAGATGTGCTATAATAATGGATGGTGCAGGCTAAATCATGCCTTTGTTTTTACGTGTGCGAAAGCGGTTTTCGCTAATTTCCATAAGTTGCTTGCCTGGTTCAGAAAAGTTGGGCTCAACTTTTCCTTCGGTGTAATAAGCAATGTCGAAAGCTACTTTCGAATCTTCAATGCCATCGCCTTTCCAGTCAGCCAAGTTGCGTTTCATACGATTGGCTACCAGGCGGGTGAGTTCATCGCGTTTGTTGCCCGCAGGCATTTCTTTTAAGTCGTTCATAGCCTTTTCGATAAGGCGTCCGTAGTGGCGGAAACGGATGCGCCCCTGCGGATAGGAAAGTTTTCCGGGGCGGGGATTCTCCTTGTCGTGGCGTGTAATTTCGAAAGGATATTGGATGTCGAGCTGATAATTGGACAGTAGAGCCAAATGGTCCCATATCTTGTGTTGGAAGTCGGGCACATCCTTCATTTTGGGGTTTAGGCCCGTCATAACCTCAACAATAGCTTCGGCATACTGCTGGCGCTCAACGCTGTCTTCGATAGAAAGTGCATATTCAACCATATCCTGCACCAATCTGCCATATTCAGGCATTTTAAGGACCTCGCGTGTAGAGTTGTAGTCAGGGTTTGAGGTATTTTCGGGGCGCAGCATAAGGCTGTCGGTGTATTTGGGGTTGTTCATTGAGTTGCGTTAGTAGTGAGATTAAAGAAGTTTTTTGCTTTGGGTGGCAACAAACTCCTTGAGGTAATAAGGCTCGAAGTAAGCTACATCTTCATAGGCCTCGCGGGCCAATGCCATTTCAGCCAAAGGAATCATGTGACGAGCCAAAGGTTGAATGTTGGGGATGAAGTGTGCGTTGGGGTGTTTAATCACCTCGGTGCATTTTTCCGAACCATTGCCCATAAAGTAAATGGGATGTTCTTCGAGTAATGAGGCGAACGTGTCGGTCTCAACAATCTGTGCCCGAGTGGGAACTACTTCCTGCAAGGCACGGTTATATACAGCACAATAGACCTCCATGCGTCGAGCGTCAATCATGGGGCAAAGGAGAGCATCGTCGGGGAGTTCTTCTTTTCCAAGCAGTACAGGAACTGTAAGAAGTTTGAGTGTGGGCACAGAAAGCAGACGGGCATCGCGGCCATAAGCCACACCTTTTGCTTCGGACACACCGATGCGCAGCCCTGTGTATGAACCTGGTCCCTTGCTTACAGCAACTGCGTCAATAGGGATGGCGTGACTGTCGGCAAATGAGACGGCTTCTTGTACATAGCCTGCCAATACCTGTGCGTGCGAAGGGCCGTTGGCGTCTACTTCCTGATGGAGGCATACGCCATCCTGCGAAAGGGCTACAGAACATACTTGGGTTGAAGTTTCAATATGTAAGATGCAAGACATAACGTAAGTTGCGATAGAATGGAGTTAAACAACTGGCTTACGCCATTAGGGGAACGATTAGGCATACAGAAGCGGTTCCCTTCGCTAAGGCGTAGGCTCATTTTGCCTTGCAAACTTACGAATAATCGCTGAAACAAACGAAGAAAATGCTAAGAATGATGTGCCGAACTATTCTAGTCCCGATGTTTTGGGCTAAAGGCATAAGGTTCTGTAAATAATGCTTACGTTGACACCTTCGTTTGGATGGGGGGAGTGGAGGGGCGAGGATATACAGAACGTATGCTTTGTTGAGACTATGCTGTCTTAGCATCTCAGATTTGCAGGGTGTTCAGGCGTTGTTATAAAGAAGGCAATATGTGTACCGAGGTACTTGAAAACAATAAGTTATAATAAGGAGGCAGATACTCCCAATACGGAATATCTGCCTCACAGGATAGGGTTGTGGCTATAATTAAGAGGGCTGCTGCGAGCAGCGTATACTTTGCTGCATGCCATTCCTGGCATAGCGTTTTCAAGTGGTTTATTCTTACAGCATCTGCCCTCTGATTTGTATAGAGTTGTGTGTCCAAGTACTTGGGCTTATATTAGCCGGGAGGACTTAAAGTTCGCCTTCGTATTCGTTTTCTTCGCAGCCTTTCAAGCGGCGTGAGATGCGCATGGCACAGAAATTAGGGCCACACATGGTGCAGAATTCCCCGTTTTCGTAGTGAGCATCTTTATAATATTTTGCAGCCAGGTCGGGGTCGAGGCTAAGATTGAATTGGTCTTTCCAACGGAATTCGTAGCGTGCTTTCGACAAGGCATTATCGCGAACTTGTGCTCCGGGGTGTCCTTTAGCTAAGTCGGCTGCATGTGCGGCTATCTTGTAGGTTACGACACCGGTTCGTACATCGTCGCGGTTGGGTAGTGCCAGGTGTTCCTTAGGGGTTACGTAGCAGAGCATGGCTGTGCCTAGCGCACCGATAATCGAGGCACCGATAGCCGATGTGATGTGATCGTATCCCGGTGCTATGTCGGTAACGAGTGGGCCGAGCGTATAGAAGGGCGCGTTGTGACATTTTTCAATCTGGCGCTGCATATTCTCGGGAATTTTGTGCATAGGTACGTGGCCGGGTCCTTCAATAAAGGCTTGTACACCCTTAGCCCAAGCGCGCGAAACAAGTTCGCCCATGGTGTCAAGTTCGGCAAATTGGGCACGGTCGTTAGCGTCGTAAATTGAACCGGGACGCAGACCATCGCCAAGCGAGATGGCTACGTCGTACTGGGCGCAAAGGTCGCAAATATCATCGAAGTGTTCATAAAGGAAACTCTCGCGGTCGTTTTGGATGCACCATTCTGAGATGATGCTGCCACCCCGGCTCACCATGCCTGTCATGCGACCTTGTGAGAGATGAATGTTTTTACGTCTGATGCCGCAATGGATGGTAAAGTAGTCTACACCCTGTTCACACTGCTCAACAAGTGTATCGCGGAAGAGTTCCCAGGTCAAGTTTTTGGCTACGCCTTTAACCTTCTCCATAGCCTGGTACATAGGTACGGTACCTACGGGTACGGGGCTGTTACGTACAATCCATTCGCGGGTTTCGTGTATGTTGTCGCCCGTAGAGAGGTCCATAATGGTATCGCCGCCCCATTTGCAACTCCAAACGGCCTTTTCAACTTCTTCGTCAATCGACGATGTAGTGGCCGAGTTACCAATATTTGTATTGATTTTTACCAGGAAGTTACGGCCAATAATCATAGGTTCGGCTTCGGGGTGGTTGATATTGGCAGGAATAACTGCGCGGCCGGCAGCAATTTCGTCGCGTACAAATTCGGGTGTAATGTGGGTGGGGATGCCCAGGGCGGCACAATTCATGTTCTCACGGATGGCCACATATTCCATTTCGGGAGTCACGATTCCCTGTTTGGCAAGCGCCATTTGCGTAATGCCTTTGCCGGGCAAGGCACGTAGGGGCAGGTGGTGGTGATTAAAGCGCAGCTGGTCGAGGTTTTTGTCGGCCAGTCGTTCGCGGCAGTAGGCTGATGAGAAGGTTTCGAGCCGCTCTACACCTCCACGTTCGAGAATCCATTGCTCGCGCAGGCGGGGCAGTCCTTCTTTCAAGTCAACCTGATAATTGGGGTCAGAGTAGGGGCCGCTGGTATCGTATACGAGTACGGGCTGGTTTTCTGTAAAATGCTTCTGACCTTCAGAATCTTTAGTTACAGTAGGTGTCAAGTTAATCTGGCGCATGCCTACGCGCAGGAAAGGATATTTTTCGCCATGCAGGTAAACCTTTTCGCTGCCTGGATAGTGTATCTTCATTGATTCGTTCATGGGTTTAGTTATATAGAATTTTCGGGTAAGGGTTATTTTCAGGTAGTTTGCTGCATGCCATGGTATGGCCCGGGTGTGCCGGTAGCGATGTGCTTAAACTTCGTCAAGATGCAGTAGTTGTTGCATTTCGGCAATGGGGTCGTCGGCACGCAGGATGGTTCCGCTCACTGCAATGCCATGTACTCCTGCATCGAGCAGGGGCAGCACGTCGTTGCTTGTAATGCCGCCAATGGCACATACCGGAATGCGCAGCCCTTCGTCGTGCAGGGTTTGCATAATTTTCCGGTATCCATCGAGTCCGAGTGTGGGGGCAAGTTTCTCTTTGGTTGTAGTAAAGCGGAAGGGGCCGCAGCCTATATAGTCGGCACTGCGGCGTTTAAGTTCACGTATATCGTCGATTGTATTAGCTGTTCCGCCTATCAGGTATTCGTGTCCGAGTAATTGGCGTGCTTCGTCAACAGGCATATCGTTTTTGCCTAGGTGCACTCCATCGGCTTGTATTTTTTTGCAAAGTTCAACGCGGTCGTCCAGAATAAAGGTAGCTTCGGCCTGTCGGCATGCTTCAAGAATGCGTAAGGCAATAGGTTCCACTTCGTCGTCGGTAGCTTCCTTCATGCGAAGTTGTATCCATTTGCAGCCTCCGCGCAGTGCCAGCATGGCCGAATCCTCGTACGAGATTCCGGGAGCTGTATGGGTAATAAATTGTACAGGTATCATGTGTGATAAAGGGATAGCAAGAGTGGTTGATACTGGCTCATGGGGTGGAAGGAGAACATTGGTCGTAGAGTTGCCGAAGAGCCGGAAAAGAAAAGTTTGCAGGATAAAAACTCTGCCGCAGGCGGTAGGTGCGAGGGCTGTAGGGTGGGTAGGTTCCGCTCAGTCCTTTGTGTATGCTTCCCTTCGCCGGCATGATCCGGTGCAGGTTCGGAGGGTATAATCTCAGCACGCCCAATCGAGCGTACACCCCTAAGCTATAGTTACTCGCAGCAAATGTACAAATAAAAGGCTGTTGGGCAAAAAAAATGATGGATAATTTGTGCCGGTAGAACTTTTCGTTTATATTTGCAGATGATAGCAGGCTGCTTGTGGCAGTTGCGGCTCGATACTGTGTTGTCGAGGTGTGCATTCCCGGCAACTAATCCTTATATGTTATAGGAGTATGTTCAAAATTCTCAAGATATGCATTGCCGGGTTTTCCGTTCACAGTGCCTGGCAAAGTGAGCAGCTATCGTGTTCATTCAATCTCATTAAAGGTTAGACTATGAAGCATACATTACTCAGTGTTTTATTACTAATAATAGCATCGGCAGGTTCGGCCAGTGCCCAAACGCAGTTCGAAACTCAAGAAGCGTCCGTTGCAATGCAGGCAGATTTTTGCGGTACAGTTGGCATGAACGAACAGGCCAATCCTGTTATTGAAGTCAGAGGTAAAGTGTTGCAGGTTAAACATGCTGAGGGAGCCATTCTCGAAGTATACGACCTTACCGGCCGTCAAGTTGTACGTATGCAGATAGACAGTCCTGACAAAACCGTAAGCCTTAATCTGCGTAAGGGTTGTTACATTGTGCGTGTAGGCAATCTGACACGTAAAATAGCCTTGCAATAAGCACTGAAGATTTTGGCATTGAAATGACAAGCCGCCATCAGAGGGGTATGTCCCGAGCGGACAGCAATTCTGGTGGCGGCTTTATTTGTTGTTTGCTTCCTTCTATCAGTTGCTTGCAATTAATCCTTTCTTAGTTATTCAACTTACAGGCATTCGCGCATGGAAGTACCATTCAATACCGAAAGTTTGCTGAACCCTGCAACCCGTGCGGAGGCATTTGGCCAGATGGTCAAAGCGCTTTCGCCCCAACTTTATGCTCAAATACGTCGTATTGTGCAGTATCACGACGATGCAGACGACGTATTACAAAATACTTTCCTAAAGGCATGGCAGGGACTGGATAGTTTCAGAGGCGATAGCAAAATCACTACCTGGCTCTATCGCATAGCATTAAACGAAAGTTTGGCTTTTATGCAAAAGCAACGTCATACCGACAGTTTATCGGACGAAGGTTGCGAAATGCTAAGAACACTTGAGAGCGACCCTTATTTTGATGGCGATGAACTTGAATTGCTCCTGCAAAAGGCAATTGCTACCTTACCCGACAAGCAGCGTATAGTTTTCAACCTCAAGTATTTTGAAGAGATGAAGTACGAGCAAATGAGCGTATTGCTGGAAACAAGTGTTGGTGCTTTAAAAGCTTCGTATCACCTGGCCGTAAAAAAAATTGAACAGTTTTTTCAGGAGGCTGATTAAACGCGAAGCCCTTTTAGCAGTCTATAGAGTAAAGGGAGCGTTCCCCACACCTTAATACTTGGAGCGGTAGCTTATTGGCTGCCAAAGTGTGTAAGCAAGGATAAGTCGAACAAATAAAAAAGGAATCGTTATGCAAACTTTCGATGCGAACAAACCGGCAACGAAGCACAACCCGTTCAAAGTGCCTGATGGCTACTTTGAACAATTTGCCAATACCTTAATGGCCCGTATCGGTCAATCTGAAAAACCTTTCAGAGAGTTACCCTGCGTACGCTGGATACCCTGGATTGGTGCAGCATGTGTTGTTACCCTCGTAGTAGGACTGCTGCAGTTTGCTCCCTCTACTACCGAAAGCAACCTGACAACTCCGCAAACAGCACAGACTACCAGCAGTTACGAGGATACCGTATATGATTATATACTCCTGGCCGAAGCAGCCAATTTAACCGACTACGTCAATGAGAATTAAAAGCATGAAACAGTTTGTTGCCTGCCTCATGTTGTTTGGAGTAGGTGTGACACCCGCAGCACAGCTTCATGCCACGGTGATTGATGATTGGCAATGCCCCCTTGAGCCAGCCGCAACAAAGGGCAAGCACCCGCATCGCAGGCATTTTGATGTAGAGAAGTTCCAACATGAGTTAGCCAAGTTTATTACAGCTGAGGCCGGACTGACCGAAGCGGAGAGCCGCGCCTTTTTCCCCATCTTTTTTGAGATGCAGGACAGGCAGCGAAGTTTGCACCGCATGAAGGCACGCTCCTTAAAACAGGCAGCAGCTAATAATACCACCGACAGCGACTGTAAACTGGTTTTAGAGCAGGTTTCGCAGTTTGAACAGAAGGCTGCACGCATCGGAAGCGAATATTTGGAGCGCCTCGAAAAGGTGGTTGGGCCGCGTAAATTGGTCAAGGCGATTGTGGCCGAACGTAAGTTTGGGCGAAGAATTTTCAAGCAGATGACTTCTAAAAAGCAGTAGTGCTTTTAAAGTTTGCTTTCGTTTTCTTTTTAGTCCACCCATTGCCATCAGGCATCAGCCCACAAAGACTCTGTAATGCGCATAAAGGCGAGGTTACAGAGTTTTTTTGGCATTCTGAGTTGTAAGTCATTCTGTTTTCTTTTTGAATAGACTTTACTCTTTGCCTCTATACAACATGAAGCCTTTGCAACTCTAATACTAAGTTGGCGTGGGCTATGGTGTAGAGCTTTTAACATCCCAAGTAAAATAATTGACATGCAGGCTGTGCCTACATACCTCTGGTTCATGCAGCCTGTTGCAATGCCATGAATTAAAATATTTTGAGTGCTATGACATTTCCCGATAATCCGCAGATGGATTTGGCTTATCAGATTTTGGAGAAAACCGCGTCGCACTTGTTTCTGACCGGAAGGGCCGGAACAGGTAAGACAACTTTTTTGCGTACAGTCCGGCGCAATCTTCCAAAGCGAATGGTGGTATTGGCTCCTACCGGCATTGCTGCTATCAATGCCGAGGGGGTCACTATCCACTCTTTTTTTCAGTTGCCCTTTGCACCTTACATACCCGGTTCAAAGTTTGCTCAACCAGCCAACTACGGGATTCAGCGGCAAAAACTGAAACTTATACGTAGTCTCGATTTGTTGATTATCGACGAAATAAGTATGGTGCGTGCAGACTTGCTCGATGCTGTCGACGAGTCGCTGCGTCGCATCAGGCGCAATCCGGCCCCCTTTGGCGGCGTGCAGCTGCTGCTTATTGGCGACTTGCAGCAGCTGTCGCCTGTTGTAAAGGACGAGGAGAAGGCATTGCTTGATGCTTATTACCCTGGTTATTATTTTTTTAATAGCCTTGCCTTGCGCCAAACGAATTATGCTACTGTTGAACTGCAGCAGGTGTACAGGCAAAACGACACTCGCTTTTTGTCGTTGCTCAATGCTGTGCGCGAGGGGCAGGCCAACGAGCAGGTACTTGCCCAGTTGAACACTCGTTATCAGCCTAATCTGAAACTGGATAAGGCTACAGGATATATCAGACTCGTAACACATAATTGGCAGGCGCATGCCATCAATAGTCGCGAACTTGAAGCTATAGCAGAACCTGCTTTCAGTTTTGATGCCGAAGTAACGGGCAAGTTTCCTGAGTCTTCTTACCCTACTGATTATCAACTCGTACTTAAGCGAGGGGCCCAGGTGATGTTTGTAAAGAATGATGTAGAGAAACGTTACTTTAATGGTATGATAGGGGTGGTCGAAGCCATCGATGCAAAAGGTTTTAAGGTGCGCCCTAATGATACACCCGATCAACTGATAGATGTGCAGCGCGAGGCCTGGACCAATGCCCGCTACGATTTGGATGAGCAGACTAATGAAATAAAGGAGGTTGTTGACGGAGTTTTTACACAGTTTCCGGTCAAGGCTGCCTGGGCCATAACCATTCACAAGAGTCAGGGCTTGACCTTTGACCATGCCATCATTGATGTGTCGGGTTCGTTTGCCCACGGGCAGGCCTATGTGGCCCTTAGCAGGTGCAGAACGCTTGAGGGAATGATTCTGACTACGCCTATTCCTAAGGGAGCCATTATTGCAGATGAGTTTGTCAGTGCCTATAGCAGGGAGGTTCGTAGCAAGGTTCTCACTCAGCGGCAATTCGAAGAGATGCAGCAAGCCTATGTTTTGCAGCTGCTCACCGAAACTTTTACATTTACCGGGGCACGTGCAGCCCTTTCTGCCATTGTACGCGTTTTCGAAGAATATCTGTCGGGTATCTATCCCGAAACTACTCAACTTTATGCAGAACTGCTTGTACGCACTGATTTGGAGATAGTCAACGTGTCAAGCCGTTTTCACCAGCAGTACCAGCGTATGCTGTACGAGCAGGAGGGAGGAATAGCTGATATGGCATTGCAGGAGCGCATCCGTAAAGGAGCCGGCTACTTTTACGAAAAACTGCGTGAAGTTTCGCTTTTTGTGCGCGAACATATTGTTCCAGTCGATAATGCTGTAGCTAAAAAGCGCATAACCGCAGCCTTGGAACAGCTAACCGATGAACTCTATGTAAAGCAACAACTGATGCTCTTTATCCGTGATGAAGGCTTCGGCATGCAGCCGTATCTGGCCAAGCGTACCGAACTGCTGTTGGAAATAGACCGCTCTACGCAGCCCCGGCACCGTAAGCAAGGAAAAGAAGCGATATCGAACAATAAACAATTGGCAGAAGGAAGTCCTGCCGAAGTAAACGACCCTAAACTCTATGCTGCTTTGCAACAATGGCGCCGCGAAAAGGCACGGCAGTTAAACGTCCCAGCCTATACCATTATGCATAACAAAGCACTGATAGCTTTGGCTAATATGGTACCTAAACGTGCAGCCGACTTGCAGCAGGTTCCCTACGTAGGAACGGTGACATTACAAAAGTATGGTTCAGAACTGATTGAACTCTTAGGTTTTAAAGCTGATGATTGGGCTGAATGTAATGCTCTTACCCCCAAGGGAAGGCCGCGCCGGGCTCCTAAAGAAACTACAGACGAACTTTCGTTGCGCTTGTATCGGGAAGGCAATAGCCCCGAAGAGATTGCGCAAATTCGCGATTTGACGCTTTCTACCATCAAAAACCACTTGCTTAAACATGTGATTGGTGATGATGTGAATTTTTACGACATTGTGCCGCGTCATATCTATGAGTGGATTTGCAACTTCTGGCGTGAGCATCCCGAAACTCGCCAAATGGGGTTGGGCGATATGCGTGCGGCCATGAATGAGGCCGTATCGTATAAAGACCTTAAGTATGCAGTTAAGTATACAAAGTTACTTGAAGGGTGATGAGGAGCAGAGCCATGTCATGTATCTGGCAGGAGGCAAATATTTGGTAGTTCGCCCAGAAAAAGGTAACTTTGAATAGGATAAAAAAGGGGGCGTTTGCCCAACTCCTTAAAAGGGCTGATTTGCGTGGAGCAGGTCAGCCCTTTGTTTAACTTGTTATGTACCTGTTTCGTAGGGCTTGATTGGGTTTTGTTCTGGCAAAATGCCCGTTTTGGGGGGGTGCGACCGGATTTTCTATCGCGGCTTTAGATTTTTCTAAAGCCGCGATAGATTTTTCTAAGGCTCCATTTGTCAGGAGGGCGGTTCAATTTGTTAAAAATCAAGCGCCAATGGCTTTCTGAAAAGGGCAGATGGCTGTTTGGCACAGGTAGTCTGACAAGGAATGACGGCCATATTTAGACATTAAGTTGGATTATGTGAGTGTCGGAAAGATTTTAATAAGTCCCTGATTGCCGATAAACGGATTATTCAGGTATAAAAAATATTAAATCTGAAGTTTTAGTTACACCATGCAAAACCTTTAGATTATGATATATCCGTTTGGTAAGGAGTAGGGCATAGGTACAGAGGGTTGATAAGAAGCAAAAAAACTCATTCCTTCATGGAATGAGTTTTTTATGGGCTATAGAACTGTGTGTCGGGGCATTTTTATAAGTTGAGTGCGTCCCACCAGGTGCTATCGTTCTTGAGGTATTTGGCAAACCAGGCAAAAATGGCGTCTTGCCAGGCCAGACGTTTATGATAGTCGACAATCACGTGGTCCTGCCCCTCGACTTGCACATAGCAAACCTCGCGGCCTAAAATTTTAAGAGCGGTAAATAGTTGTTGGCTTTCGTTAGTAGGTACGTTGGTGTCGGCAGTGCCATGCAGGAGCAATAGTGGAGTGTGAATTTTGTCAGCATTGAAAAGTGGCGATTGGCGTACATAGAGTTCGGGGTTGTTCCAGGGATAGCTTCCGAATTGGGCACATTCGCCATACGAGTAGCCCCAGTATCCACCGCCCCAATAACTGGTAATGTTGCTGATGCCGGCGTGCGATATGGCAGTTGCAAACAAGTCGGTGCGTGTTTGCAGGTACTGAGTCATAAATCCGCCGTACGAGGCTCCGATACAACCTATGCGCGACTTGTCGATAAACGGATGTTCTGCACAGAACTTTTCGGTACCTTCAATAATGTCGTCGCCCGATTCCTTGCCCCAGGTATTTACGTGCCGGGCTGCAAACTCCTGGCCATAGCCAATAGCTCCGCTCGGGTTGGGCACATACACCACGTAGCCCTGACCGGCAAGTACTTGTAAGGGGTACTGGTATTCTAAACTCTGAACGGTAGGTGTGCATCCGCCGTAGTAGTATACAATGAGTGGATATTTACTTGAAGCATCGAAATCGGGTGGCAACAGGTAGAATCCGTCTATCTTGTCTCCGCGCTTGGCTGTGAACTCCCACGAGTGGCAGCTGCCTATGGCTACTTGCCCAAAGTTCTTGTCGAAATCAATGGGGCCGATGCGCCGGGCTTGTGGTTTTGTACGGTTGAGTGTGCAAACGTACATTTCGCGGGCACGGTCAATAGAGTTTCCAAAGCATACGGCACGCGGTATACGTAAGGCACCGGCTATGCTGAAGTTTTTAATCAAGGTTACGGGCAGTTCGTAGCGTACAACTTCGAGGGTGTTAGGGTTGAGTTTGAAGGCAGACTTAAAGGTACGGTCAGCTGCGGTAAAGTAAATGTTGCCGTCACCGCGTGCCCATTCAAACGATTCGACAGCTGGATTAAAATTGCGTAGTAATGGGGTAACCTGCCGGGTAGTAAGGTTGTAGAGATACAGGCGGTTATCAAAAAGGTTGGGTGTTTGTCCCTTTTGAACTTCATTGCCAATTCCGTTGAACGAGGCGGGCGATGCCAAGATGAGCAGACTGTTGGCATCGGGCGAGAATTTGGCTGTGGCTATATACGTGGTGTCGGCCAGCAAGGTATCGGTATGGCCGCTATAGGCGTCCATACGTACAAAAGTTGTGCGGTCAAAGGGTACCCGGTGTGCATCGAACCGGTTGTATTGCAATAAGAGTTGCTTGCCGTTGTCCGAGATGTCGGCCAGTACCACCGATGCTGAACCATAAGTAAGACGCTGCATAATACCCGTATGCAGGTCGTAGCGCCAAAGTGCGTTCCGCTGGCGCCATTGAGGCATGCGGTCGTCGGGCTCGCGCAATTGTTTGAGGCCGTTAGTGTTAGGTGTCGTCTCGTCTGTGCGGTTAAAGATTAAGTAATCGCCATTGGGCGATACGTTGAATGGTTCTTCGGGCAGGTTTTCAGCCCATACGCTTTGACTGTTCGTATCTAAATTCCAAATAATGAGTTCGCGGCCTTTTGCTCCCTTTCGGGTGTAGTAAAGGTGGTTGCGGTTTCCCGGCAGCCAACTGCATGCCATAAGTTCGTTGCGACGCATAAGTTCGCGGCCGGTATCGGTTTCGGTTAAGGTTGTGGTGTACGTTTTGGTTCCGTCGGCTGCCAAACAGTCGCTTAGCGTTATTAGATATTTGCCTGTAGGCGAAAGACTGGCTTGCAGGTAATGGTTGCCTAACAGCATGTCTGCCATTACGTAAGGACGCTTTCCGGTAGGGTTAATGCTGAGTTGTTGAAGGTTTTTGCCGACGAGTTTAATGTCGAAGCTGTCTTTACTGGTTTTGTCAGTGAGTGTGAGTAAACATACTTCGGCCCGGCCTGGAGCCAATTTGAAACGATGGTCGGTGCAAGCCACATTATTTACATACAAGCGGTAGTTAGCCAGACTTTTAATAGCAAAGGTACCTTCGGTATAGCGCGATGCTTCAACACTAAAGCGTAGCAGGCGCAGTGCAGGTAATGAGTCGGCTTTGATGGTGAGTGGCTCCCCCTTTTTGACTATGTTGCTATGAAGATTATTGTGCAGCGAACTTTGACCTACAAGACCGGAGTTTGCCTGTAAGATTTCGGTGCTGTCGAAAACCTTTCCCGCCATATTGAGCGAGTCGGTAAAGTAGGGTTGCTGTATAGCAAAGGGTCCCTCAACTTGTGCTTGTGGTACACAGAGGGTGTCGGCTGTGGTGGCCGAAATGCTTAATAGCAAGGATAAAAGCATGGGTATTACGAAGGTTAAGGTTGATTTAAAGGTCAAAGTGCCTGCCCACCAGGGCAGGCGCTTTGAGTTTGGGTAGATTTGGAAGAGGCATTTGCCGTTATGGATAAAATAGTTTATTGCCATCAATGGTATTCCTCAATAAAAGGCAAACGCATGAGCTAACGTCCAAACATTTAAACGTCAGTTCTGAAGTTAAGTATGTTTTTCAGACGAGGGTGTTATGTATGCAATTAAAGTCCTTCGCGCTGGCGTCCCATTAACTGAAAGTCTTTTTTGCGTAACTTAAAACTGTTCGTAAGGTATTTATCGCGTACTACTTGATTTTCGGCCAGCTCCTCAGGCGTACCTTGAAAGAGTATGCGTCCTTCGAAAAGCAGGTAGGCACGGTCGGTGATACAGAGCGTTTCCTCGACGTTGTGGTCAGTGATGAGAATGCCGATGTTGCGGTCTTTGAGTTTCCATACAATGTATTGGATATCTTCGACAGCAATAGGGTCGACACCGGCAAAGGGTTCGTCGAGCATGATGAATTTAGGGTCGATGGCCAAACAGCGGGCAATTTCGGTGCGGCGGCGCTCACCACCCGAGAGTTGGTCACCAAGGTTTTTACGTACTTTTTGCAGGCGAAACTCGGCTATAAGGCTTTCCAGCTTTTCGCGCTGGTATTCTTTGTCGCGGCCGGTGAGTTCAAGCACAGAAGCGATGTTGTCCTCTACACTCATCTTCCGGAATACCGAGGCCTCTTGTGCCAGGTAGCCGATACCCTTTTGTGCACGTTTGTACACCGGGTCTTTAGTGATTTCGTGATTGTCAAGAAAGATGCGTCCGTCGTTGGGAACAACCAGTCCGGTAGTCATGTAGAACGAGGTTGTTTTACCGGCACCATTAGGGCCCAGCAGTCCTACAATCTCTCCTTGTTTCACATCGAACGACACACCATTCACCACGGTGCGTTTGCCATATTTTTTGACCAATCCCTCAGAGCGTAGAACCATGCGTTCGGTTTTGAGTTCCGAAGCCTGTGGCTCGATATCGGTGCTTCCGGCAGGTTGTATATGTTCAGAAACTGCTATCATAGGGTATATAGACCTAAAAGCGGCAGTGCCGTCTTGTTAAGAGACGGCATGCGCTGCAGGTATAATGAGTTAGATTTCGGCATTTTCGTAGAGGAAGCGCTTAATGCTGCGTTTAGGAGTCTTTTCGAATTCACTATCGTATATTTTGAATCCGGCCAAACGTTCGTAAGCGGCAACCATTTCGTTAAGGTCCTTGCGGTTTTGCTCCATGGCCATACGAAGTCCTGATTCATCAAGTCCGTCGCGTTTAGCTTCGTCGAAGTCGGGATAAATCAGGGCATAGAGTTTCTCTCCCTTTTGTATCACAATGCTTTCGTTGACGTAGGGCAAGGTGTTCAGTTTGTCCTCAATCTCTTCGGGATAGATGTTTTGTCCTGAAGCTCCGAGCAACATGTTCTTGCTGCGTCCGCGAATAAAGAGGTTGCCCTGTTCATCAATTACTCCCAGGTCGCCGGTGTGATACCAGCCTTCGCTGTCAAGGGTGGTGCGAGTGGCCTCTTCGTTCTTAAAGTATCCAAGCATCACGTTCGCTCCGCGTGTCAGAATTTCGCCTACCACGTTTTGCGGGTCAGGACTGTCAATTTTAACTTCCATGCGCGGTGCTGCCTTACCGCAGGAGCCTTTACGGAAGTCCTTCCAGTCTGCATAGGTGATGATGGGAGCACACTCCGTAGCACCATAACCAACGGTATAGGGGAAACCTATACGATTGAGCAGGCCTTCGACCTCGCTATTGAATGCGGCGCCACCAATAATAATTTCGTAGAATTTACCACCGAAGGCCTCAACAAGCTTTTCGCGAATTTTATCGAAGATGCGGTCGCTGATAAGGGGCAGTTTGAGCAGCACCTTCATGCTTGGGGTTTGCAGTTTGGGCAGCACGTTTTTCTTGATGATTTTTTCGATAATCAGCGGCACGGAAATAATGATGGCCGGCTTGATTTCGCTAAAGGCATTGAGCACAATCTTGGGCGAGGGGATGCGTGTAAGATAGTACACATGGCAACCATGAAGGAATTCAAAGATAAATTCAAAGGCCATGCCGTACATGTGGGCCAGAGGCAACATTGAGATAACGCTGTCGCCGCACTTTACTGTTTTGCCTAACACTTGTTCGGCAAACAGGTAGTTGGACCACAGGGCACGGAAGGGTATCATTACGCCCTTTGAATTGGAAGTTGTGCCGCTTGTGTAGTTGATGAGAGCCAAATCGTCGGGCGATCCGGTATGTGGGTAATTAACATGTTCCTTGCGGAAGTACTTGGGGTACTTGCGTCCAAAGAGTTCGTTCAGACGCTCGCGGGCATCGGCGAGTTTATCTGTACGCGAAACAAGCAACGAATAGTCGGGGATGCTGATGATTCCCTCTAATTGGGGCATAGCTTCAGCGTTGATTTCGGGCCAAACCATATCGCCTGCAAACAGCAGTTTTGACTCGGAGTGGTTTACAATGTCGTGTACTTGCTGGGCCTTGAACTCATGCAAAATAGGTACTGCTACTGCCCCATAGCTTAATATAGCTAAAAAGGCTGTAGACCAATTTGCACTGTTACGGCCGCAAAGGGCAATTTTATCGCCCTTTTGCACACCGGCGTTCTCAAATAGAATATGGAGTTTCTCGATCTTACGTGCAACGTCCTTGTACTGCAGGGTGACACCCTGGTAGTCAGTCAGTGCATCAAGGTCCCAATGCTGCTGAAGGCTTTGTGCAATGAGGGAAACGAAATCAGTGTATTTTTCCATGCTGGGGTAATGTGTATGCAGAGTATAGGCTGTAAGCTACGATATCGGCAGAGGAACCAAGCATAAAGGCAAAAACGTAGCTTACAAGTATTCGCCCAAAATCCGCACAATGGTATATGTTTTGTGCAAAAGTAGTAAAAAATCGACGATTTCAAAGAACGGTGTGTGATATTTATTGTTGCTAAGGGGCTTTTCGGACGAAAAAGACGTACTTTTGCAGCGTTTTATACCCTTAGGGTAGCTTGAATTATAAACAATGAAGAGAAATACAAAAAGGGCAGTTGCCGGATTTTTGGCGGCTGTAGCAGTAGCGGGAGGTTTTGGCTGGTGGATGTTTTTTTCGGCCATCAACGCAAATCATTCGTCCAGTTACTTGTATGTAGATGCCGACGATAATCTTGACTCGGTATATGTGAAGATGAAGCCGACGGCAGGTGCGGGCTCTATGTTGGGTGTGCGTATGGGGGCAAAGTTGCTCGGACTCGAAAAGCGTTTAAAACCCGGACGCTATGCGATGGGGCCTGACGTCAGTACACTGCAACTGTTGCGTAGCTTGCGCAGCGGGCTACAAGTGCCTGTGAAATTGACCATACCCGTTACGCATACTGTGCAGATGTTGGCCGGACGGCTTTCGAAGGAACTTATGGCAGATTCGACAACTTTGGCTCATGCCTTTACCGACTCTTTGTTGCTTAGGCAACTTGATGTAGACACTGCTACCGTGCCCTGCTTGTTTTTACAGGATACATACGAGGTGTATTGGGACATATCTCCCGAAAAGTTACTCCGCCGCATGAAGCAGGAGCACGATGCTTATTGGACACCCGAAAGAGTGGCAAAGGCACAGCGCCTGGGGTTGAAACCCGACGAAGTGTTTACATTGGCGTCAATAGTGGAGCGTGAGTCGGCAAACGAGGCTGAACGCCCGGCCATTGCGGGGATGTACTTGAACCGTTTAAAGCAGGGAATGAAGTTGCAAGCCGATCCGACGGTGAAGTTCGCGTTGCGTAATTTTGCGTTGTGCCGCATTATGCATAACCACCTGCTTGTTGATAGTCCGTATAATACGTACCTTCATCCAGGGTTGCCTGCCGGCCCCATCAGCATTCCTTCGAAAAATGCAATCGAGTCGGTTCTAAACGCCCAAAAGCACGCCTATATATATATGTGTGCCAAGGAGGACTTTTCGGGTACCCACAACTTTGCCGAAACTTATGAAGAACATATGAAAAATGCCCGACGCTATGCAGAAGCGCTAAATAAACGCGGTGTGAAGTAGCAGGAAAGTGTGCGCTAACTATGAAGCGGACATGGGTAAATATCCTTTAACAGCCATTGCCATGATAAATACTTTACGTATGTTTTTACTGCTGTTTGCAGTACAAACCCTGGGTGCTAAAGCCCAGTGTATTGACAGTTTGTTTGCGCAGGTGCCGATTGCTGTGATGCCTTTGTTGGACGAAACTTCCCGGCTCGACTTGATAGATCTTTACAACAGCAAACTCCCGGCGAAAGCTGAAAATCGCTATGGAGGACAGTCGGAATTGCTGGAAAAGACACCACAATTTATGCGTTTGCGGAGCAGTGGAGTAGGAGAGTGGCAATTTAGGCTTTTGCCTGCAGAACGCGATACCTTAATAGCTTGTATAAGATCAGTAAAGTCGGAGGGGGTGAACTCCTGGCTCGAAGTTTACAACCGGCATTGGAAACGTGTGAAGATAGAATTGCCCAATCCGCCTTTTAGTAGTTTCTATGTTCCTGTAGCTCATTTATCGCCCATGCGCGAACAAGTGTTGGGCGAAATGTTGCGTGAGGCACCCATTCAACTGGAGTTTAACGACAAAGCTCCAACGCTTACTTGCAGTATCAGTACTGAAGGACTTTCAGAAGAGGATAAGGCTGATGCGCAGTTGTGTTTACATCCGGTAGTGTATGAGTGGGTTGACGGAAAGTTTGTATTGCGAACAAGTCAGCCTGTGCACCGCAGGCATCCGGCAAAACAGAACGAAATAAGTCCAACTGCCCAACCGGCACATAGCTCGCATCCTTGAATGGGTAATTGTAGCAAACTTATGCGGCCCCGTCTTTGCAATCAAAGATGGGGCCGCATGTTGATAGATTTACACAGCGTGTGAAAAGTTTTGCATGCACATCGCTGCAAAGACTAAACTGCCAGTATTAACGTGCAATCTGCCTCCTCCCCTAGGTATATCCGAAGGGGAGGAGGTAAATATGCGTATAGCAGTGTGCTTTGATGACGTTTTATTTTTTTTGGAACTCCTTGGCTAAACCTCCCTCTGAAGTTTCGCGATAGAGCGAAGGAAGGTCGTGTCCTGTTTGTTTCATTACGTCAACTGTTTTGTCGTAGGGAATGCGGTGAATACCATCGGCAAAAGTAGCATATACATTGGCATCGAGAGCACGTGCTGCAGCATGAGCGTTACGTTCAATGCATGGAATTTGAACCAAGCCGCATATGGGGTCGCAGGTCATTCCTAAATGGTGTTCAAGTCCCATCTCGGCAGCATATTCAATGGTAGCCAGCGACCCGCCAAAAGTATAATTGGCAGCTGCGGCAGCCATGGCACAAGCAACGCCTACTTCAGCCTGACATCCGGCTTCGGCACCCGAAATAGAGGCACGGCTCTTGGCTATGTTGCCAATAAGGCCCGCTGTAGCCAATGCGTGGAGTATACGCCGAAGAGGAAAACGCCGCGTTTTTTGAATGTGATACAGCACAGCAGGAACTACTCCGCTGGCACCACAGGTAGGAGCCGTTACAATGGTTCCGCCCGATGCATTCTCTTCGCTGACGGCCAGTGCGTACGAAAACACCAAACCACGTGACTGCAGGTTCGAGCCATAGCCCATGGCACGTATGTAATAGTCGGGGGCCTTGCGCCGCAACTTTAAATCGCCGGGCAATACGCCTTCGTGTTCAATGCCGCGTTCGACAGCGGCACACATGGTGTGCCACACTTCGCTTAGGTAATCCCAGATTTCGGGACCTTCGCACTTCTCAACGTATTCCCAATAGCCTATGCCGTGGTTCTCGCACCATTGTTTAATGTCGTTCAGGCTGTCATGTTCGTAGACGTCGGGGGTTTCGGTTTGTACCTTTCCTTCCTCAACCAGTGCGCCGCCTCCTACGCTGTACACAGTCCAGGCTTCGGTGTAGCTGCCGCGTTGGGTATGTACTTCGAACTTCATACCGTTGGGGTGAAACGGTAGAATGATTTCGGGATGCCATACAATCTCGGTACGATGCTTGCCTAATACTTCGTAAATGGCAGCATCAGTAAGGTGTCCCTTGCCTGTGGCTGCCAGACTTCCGTAGAGTGTTACGCGGAAGGAGTGCGCATCGGGGTGGCGGTGCAGGTAGCGTTCAGCAGCCAGACGCGGAGCCATGGTGTGACTTGATGAAGGGCCGCGTCCGATGCGGTAAAGTTCTTTTAATGATTTCACTTGCTATGTTTAATTATAGGGTTGGTTTGCTTTAGGTGTGGTGCCTTGCTTGCTTACACCTTGATGAAGCCGCGGCGGTAGGCCACAAGCAGCTTTTCAAGGTCGGCTATCTGTTCGCGCAGGATAACGCCCTTGTCGGTATCGTTGACCATGGCGCGATGGCCCATCATCTCGACAATTTGGGTGGTTGACTGGATGTCGGTACCATTGAGTATAGCCTCGTCGGTCGAGGTGAACGGGGCGTGCTGTACCAGTTGAAATCCGCGTGAGTGATATACCAAAGTGTAGCCTGCAATACCCGTAGTGTCGTGGTAAGCCTTGGCAAATCCACCGTCAATGACCATGAGGCGGCCGTCAGCCTTGATGGGGTTTTCGCCATTGGAAGCACGTACGGGCACGTGGCCGTTGATGATGTGACGGTGCTTGCCCTTGACGTTGAAGGCATCCATTAGGCTGTCGCAAACATCGGCGTTGTCGCGCAGGCGGTAATACCAGCCTTTTTCTTCTTTATGGGTAGCCTTGTCATCAATAAAATAGCGCTCAAAGGTGGCCATTTTCGACTTGTCGAACAAGGGTGAGTCAGGACCGCACCACAGGTACCAGAAGTAGTCGCAGGCACGGGCACGTTCGGAGGGTTCGGCTTCTTCATCGTATGCCAGGCGCACAATCTGTTCGATGCGGTCGAGCAGGTCCTTGCCGGCTGCACGCTGCCCCTCGACAATCAGTTCCTTAAGCGAGCCGTCCTCATTCATCGGAACAGAGGCATGGAACAGTAGATTGGAGTTGTATATGCCGTACATAGTGCCATGTATGAGCAGCTGGCGCACATGGGCTTGCAGGTGGTCGGAAATCATGAACGAGTGGCACAGACGGTCCATCAGTTCGGCCTCTTCGTGCGATAGATTGTAAGGATTGGCAGGGTCGATGGTCGGGAAGTTGGTGTCCTTGAGCGGATACACCTGATCGCCCACCTTGCAGGTATCCTTCTCAAAATCGATACCCGCAAGCAGCGCGCGGTCGTTCATGTTCCATTCCGGATGCTTCTGGTAGAGTTGTCCCTCCAGCTTAAACTGAATAATGGCCATAGCTTTGTGCATCTGCGCAATCAGTTTGCAGCTCTTCTCGTCCGGCTTGCGGTTTGGGTCTTCTATCTTGGGGTAGAAGATGGTGCAGGGGTCGTTGCCGTAGGTTTCCATGGCAAAGGTTACCAAGGGCACCATGTTGATGCCGTAGCCCTCTTCGAGAGTCTGGGTGTTGGCATAGCGGAACGAAAGGCGCAGCACCGAGGCTATGCAGGTTTCGTTTCCTGCGGCAGCTCCCATCCACAGCATGTCGTGGTTGCCCCATTGGATGTCCCAGTTATGATAGGTGGTAAGAGTGTCCATGATGAGGTGCGCACCGGGTCCGCGGTCGAAGATGTCGCCTAGAATATGGAGTTGGTCGATAGAGAGGCGCTGGATGAGTTTGCAGATGGCCTCGACAAAGCCGGCTGCGCGGCCTGTACCGATAATGGTTTGGATAATGACACCCACGTAGGCCTGCTTGTTGCGGTCGTCCGAACTTTCGTGCAGGAGTTCCTCAATAATGTAGGCAAACTCAGGCGGCAGGCTTTTACGTACTTTGGAACGTGTGTACTTTGACGAAACGTTGCGGCAAACAGCAATGAGTTGATTGAGTGTTGTTTGATAGTAGTCCGCAAGGTTGTGGTCGTTTTGTTTAACTAACTCCAGTTTCTGCTTGGGGTAGTATATCAGCGTGCAAAGTTCTCTGATTTCCTTCTCACGCAACGTATTACCGAAAATTTCCTTGACCTTTCGCTTGATGTTTCCTGATGCGTTGCGTAGTACATGCTGGAAGGCTTCGTTTTCGCCGTGGAGATCGGCAAGAAAATGCTCGGTAGGTTTTGGAAGGTGGAGAATTGCTTCCAGATTAATGATTTCGGTCGTTACTTTGGGTATTGACGGAAAATCGCGTGCAAGCAGCTTAAGATAGCGCATGTCGGCATTGATGCTGCGGTTGGAGATAGTTGGTTTCGGCATATGGAATTAGAATTAAAATGGTAAGTGTCTTGCTTTGGCAATGAGGTGTAAGTGTTCGCTCTGAACAATTTTGTAAGCTAATATCTTCTGCAGGCATTCTGGTTAATGCTACGAAGGATAGGCAAACATTTTGTAATAGTGAACCTATTCCCGTTTGTCAGCTCCCCACATAAGTTTGTTGCGCAAAGTTTCGAAAAAATGGCGATGCTCAATCTTAATAACCTTGATGGTATGAGGGGCTCTGCGTAGCGTAACTATTGTGCTGTCAGGCAACGATTCGCTTTGACCGTCGCAAGATAGCATAAAATAACGACTTCGGCTCGAAATTTCGAGACGTATTTCTACATCATCACGAACAACTACGGGACGAACCGATAAACTGTGTGGTGCAATAGGTGAAATGCAGAAGGTACCGGACTGCGGAAAGAGTATGGGACCACCCACGCTGAGCGAGTAACCTGTAGACCCCGTAGGCGTTGATATAATCAATCCGTCTGACAAATAATTGGTTAAAAATTGATTGTCGACAAAAGTCCTTATTTCTATAAGCGATGAGTTGTCGTGCTTCAGTATAGCTACTTCGTTGAGTGCATATGGATAAAAAACTGCGGGCTCGCCATTTATGCCAATGGCAAGCACTTTGCGTTTTTCAACGATGTAATCGCCTCTGCACAAAGCTTCGAGCGAAGAATCGATAGTCTCGGACGATACATCGGCCAAAAAACCTAGCCGACCGGTATTAATGCCTAAAATGGGGATGTTGCTACATCCTATTTTAGCTGCAGTGCCTAAAAAAGTGCCGTCTCCACCTATAGAGATAGCAACATCTGCTTCATAGCTCCACGTATGGTCAAATAATGAATAAGCAGACAGGTTGATGCCTATTTCACGTTCAATGAACTGAGCAAACTCCTTTTCAAGGCTTATTTGTACGCCAAGCTCTTTCAATTTCCGGATAATTGTGGCTACCGACTGAATCTTTTTGGTTTGATAAACATTGCCAAATAAAGCCACACGGAGATGAGAGTAGGTCATTCTGCTGGAATTTTAGTTTAAAAAGGCGTTGAGTCCTTTAATTTAACGTTTGTTGCTGCTGCAATCGGCTAAAAAGTCGTAATTTTGCTCTTTGAAAAAAGGTGGAACATCAATTTGAAGCAACGAAATCCTACATGGTCATGTAGGGCGTGCAATACTTTCCTGTCTTCAAGTTACTGCCTGCAAAGACTAAACTATTGAAGATTTACTGAGTTCGAAGTGCTATTCCCCCCGATAATAGCAATAAATCAGGGTGATGGCAAGACTTTCTCTGCAAGAGCGACAGCAAAAATACATCTTTCATTGGAATAAAGGTTCTACTGACATGACAAAATTAAGTGTAAACATCAATAAAGTAGCAACGTTGCGTAATGCACGCGGCAATAATAACCCTCACGTAGTAAATGTTGCTTTAGATTGTGAGCGCTTCGGCGCACAGGGTATAACAGTTCATCCTCGTCCCGACGAGCGTCATATCCGCCGTCAAGATGTACGCGAACTGCGTCCGTTGCTTCGTACAGAATTCAACATAGAGGGTTACCCGACGCCGGAATTTTGTGAGTTGGTGCTTGAGGTAAAACCAACTCAGGTAACACTTGTTCCTGATGCTCCTGACCAGTTGACTTCTAATCATGGATGGGATACGCGTAAATACCAGGATTTTCTAAAGCCGATTATAGCAAGATTTCGCGAGGCCGGCATACGGGTAAGTTTGTTTATTTCGCCAGATAATGAAATGGTTGATTATGCCAAGATGGCAGGAGCCGACCGGGTGGAATTGTATACAGAACCTTATGCTTCGGGTTATGCAATTGACCGGGCGTCAGCTATAGCTCCTTTTGTAAAGGCTGCCGAACATTGTCGGGCTATTGGCTTGGGCTTGAATGCCGGACATGACCTGAGTTTGGAGAATCTTGCTTTCTTTCATCAAATGATACCCTGGGTAGATGAGGTAAGTATCGGTCATGCCTTGATTAGCGATGCGCTTTATTTAGGATTGCATGAAACGATACAAAAGTATTTGCAATGCCTTCGCTAAGGGGATTGCAGGGTTAACTGTGTGCAAATACCTATAACGATAACACAATTACAAAATAATGATTTACTTATTCTTAGCTGACGGTTTCGAAGAAATTGAAACATTTGGAACGATAGATATTCTGAGACGCTGCAATTTGCAGGTTCAGACTCTGAGCATCACAGGCCGGCGTATCGTAACGAGCGCTCGCGGTATAGTTGTAAAAGCTGATAGTCTTTTTCGTAAGAACCACATGCCTTATTGCGATGCATTGATATTGCCTGGAGGTTTGAAAGGTGCTGAAACAATGGCTAAAAATACACTTTTGCGTGCAGCTATTGTTCAGCAGGCGGCGCAGGGTGTTATTATTGCTGCCATATGTGCAGCTCCGATGGTTTTGGGAACAACCGAAGTGCTTAAGCGCAAGCATGCTACTATCTACCCGGGTATGGAGAGCTACATACCGAATGCCATATATCATAGTGATGCCTTTGTTGTTGAACACGACAATATTATAACAGCATGTGGCCCCGCAGCTACACATCTTTTTGCTGTGACAATAGCCCGCAAATTGGTGAATAATCTAAGCATAGTTGATGAAGTAGAGCGTGGTATGTGCTATACCGGACACACTCCTACGGCTGAGCAAGTGCTGAGATTTTAATTGTATCACAAAGATAGAATAATGATTTAGTACAGCCCCCTCAAATGGCGGAACTATTTGGATTTGACGGATATGACAGGACCAAAACATAAGGCACAGTACGGCCGGATGCAAGTCTGAGGCATAGTCGTCAAATCCATTTTTTGTAAAAACTAAAGCATACAGTTTTAACTATTCACAATGTCCTGGTTTGCGTGAAACACTCCCTGGATAACTCTGCTATAGATTCATCTATAAACGTATAACATTCTCTCTTCGCAATGAATCCCTTACAAACCGATATCATGTACCTTAAAGGCGTAGGGCCAGTTCGCGCCAAAGTACTGAAAGATGATTTAGGTATTCATACTATCCGTGATTTGCTTTATCACTTTCCTTACAAGTATATCGACCGAAGCGTGATACACCATGTGACCGACCTCATGGAGGGCATGCCTTACGTGTTGTTGCGTGGACAGATTGTTGCAAAAAATATAGAGGGGACCGGCCGACGTGAAAGGTTAGTTGCTGTATTTTCTGATGGTACGGGTTATGTCGAGCTGGTGTGGTTTAATAGTATAAAGCATCTTGACAAGAGTCTGAAGTTTAATCATACCTACTTGTTGTTAGGAAAACCTAATAACTTTAACGGACGAATAAACATTGCTCATCCAGAGTTGGAGGATTATGATGCTGTATCGCATAAGCCGCTTACCATGCAACCGCATTATCATACTTCAGAAAGGATGAAGCGGCAGTCTTTTACATCACATGTTATATCGGATTTGGTAGCGCGCGCGTTTGAATTGTTAGGCAATAAACCTTTGGCTGAAACCCTGCCGCCTTATCTTACCGAACGCTATAAGTTGCTATCGCTCGATCAAGCTTTACATACGGTGCATAATCCCTCATCGGCAACTGCTTTGCCCGAGGCTTCAAGGCGCTTGAAGTTTGAAGAACTCTTTTATTTGCAATTGGACATTTTGCGCTATACGCAGCAGCGCAAAATGATGTATGCCGGCTATGTTTTTAAGTGTGTGGGCGATATGTTTATGCGTTTTTTCAATGAGCGCTTGCCTTTTGAACTTACCAATGCGCAAAAGCGAGTAGTGCGCGAAATAAGGCATGACATGGCTACCGGTCGCCAAATGAATAGATTGCTGCAAGGCGATGTTGGCAGTGGAAAAACTATGGTTGCACTCCTTTGTTGTCTGTTGGCTATCGATAATCGCTTTCAAGCTTGCATCATGGCACCAACAGAAATTCTTGCTGAGCAGCATTTTGCCTCTATTACCGAGTACTTGGGTAACCTGCCGGTAAAAGTTGAACTCCTTACCGGTAATGTGAAGGGTAAACAGCGTAAGGCGGTATTGGAAGGAACGGCTGATGGTTCTGTTCGTATACTGGTTGGTACCCATGCCTTGATAGAACCATCGGTTTCGTTTTTGAATCTTGGACTTGTGGTTATTGATGAGCAACATCGTTTCGGTGTCAAACAGCGTGCTACTTTATGGACTAAGAATATCTGCCCACCACATATTTTGGTAATGACAGCAACCCCCATACCGCGTACTTTGGCTATGACGGTGTATGGTGACCTGGATGTAAGCGTGATTGATGAACTTCCACCAGGTCGAAAACCCATACAAACGGTGCATTATCGTCAATACGATCGTGCTAAACTTTATCAAGGTGTGCGTTATCAGTTGCAACTCGGTAGGCAGGTATATGTGGTATATCCTTTAATAAAGGAAAATGAAAAGCAAAACCTGCACGATCTTGAAACAGGTTATAATCAGTTAATAGAACTTTTCCCGGAATATAAAGTAGGCATGGTGCATGGAAAAATGAAGCCTGCAGACAAAGAGGAGGCGATGCAACGTTTTAAACGAGCAGAAACTCAGATTCTTGTTTCAACAACAGTAATAGAGGTGGGAGTGAACGTGCCAAACGCCTCGGTCATGGTGATAGAAAATGCTGAACGCTTTGGATTGGCTCAGTTACATCAATTAAGAGGGCGCGTTGGGCGCGGGTCTGACCAATCCTATTGCATACTTATGACTAATAACAAGTTAAGCGAAACTACTCAGCGGCGTATGCAGGTGATGGTAGATAGTACAGATGGATTTGTTATAGCAGAAGAAGACTTGAAATTGCGTGGTCCGGGCGACTTGGAGGGTACTGCGCAAAGCGGTATGCCCTTTGATTTGAAGATTGCCAATATTGTAAAAGACCGGGACTTAATGGAAGTGGCACGTGAAGCAGCTGCTGATATTATTGCAAAGGATCCGGGTGAGTGTCTACCTCAAAACGAGGTTGTATGGTCGCAACTTAAGTTACTTAAAAAAACAATGACCAATTTTTCAGTCATCTCTTAGAAGATAGCTAGTATTTTATACTTACAAACAATTTTATGCTTAGACGCTTCAGTTTACTTGCATTTGCAAAGGAGTGGACACTACCTATAGCCATAGGTTGGGGAGTGCTATCGTATCTTGTTTTCTCAAGTTGTAGCTTTTTCAACGTTGTCCGCCCCTATGCTTGGCACATGGTTTCGGTGATACAGCCATTGCTGATATTTACCATGTTATTTCTGTCGTTCTGTAAGATAGATTATCATGCTCTGCGTCCCCGTCGCATGCATGCATGGATGTTGCTGGTTCAATGCAGTCTTTTTGCTTTGCTTACATGGTTGCTTTACGATTTTCCGTCTTTGTTCGGACGTGTGTGGATAGAAGGCGCCATGCTTTGCTTGATATGTCCTACGGCTACTGCAGCAGCTGTGGTTACTCAAAAATTGCAAGGCGACGCAGCTGATGTGACAATGTATACCATCTTGATAAATCTTTCGGCGGCAGTGCTTGTGCCATTAGCCATACCGCTGATTCATCCCAGTGAAGGAAAAGGCTTTATGACTTCCTTTGTATTAATATTGAGCAAGGTCTTTCCAATGTTGATATGCCCTCTGTTAGCTGCATTACTGGTACGTTACTTCTTCCCTCGTTTGCATAAACTGTTGGCAGCAAGCCGTGATTTGGCTTTTTATCTTTGGGCAGTAGCCTTAAGTATAGCTATGGCTGTTACTACGCGCAGTATTGCTCACAGTTTGTGTTCTACATCAGACCTTGTGGCTTTGGCGTTGGTGTCGTTGGCTTGCTGTATGTTACAGTTTTTGGTTGGGCGTAAAATAGGCAAATACTATGGTCGCACTATCAGTGGTTCGCAAGGTCTGGGGCAAAAGAACACGGTGTTTGGTATTTGGTTGGGTTATACCTTCTTTAACCCTGTTACTTCGCTGGCTGGTGGCTTTTATTGCATTTGGCATAATTTGTATAATACATGGCAGATGCATCAAATGAATAGACACCCGAAGCAGTTCTGAGCAGAGAACTTCGGGTGTCTATTGTCATTAAATTTATACTAGTGAAGAAATGTGTGAGCAAGGAATGGTTATCGTGCCAAGGTCTATCATTGCATTGAACATAGCAGCTTCTGAAAAATTGCTTAAATCTTCGGGTCTTATATCTCTTTCCTTCAAACAGCCGCATTCAAGCAGATATTGTCGCATGATGCCAGCTAAAAGAGGTGTGCTCGGAGTGTACCATTCAGAACCATCGTTAAATGCAATATTTGTATACGAGGTGTCAGTAATCAGTCCATTGCGTACTATGAGTATTTCATCGCAGTTGCCCCGTCGATTTTGTAATTTGGCAAGGCAACTGCGATTTTCGAATTTATAGCTATAGTCTATATTGTTGTCGGCTACCAGTTGCAGAGATTTTATAGTCCGTATATTGTAGGGATGATAAGCCACTTCAGTATGGCCTTGTGTGTCGTAGCAAATACGTGTTTTGTAAAGTCCCTGATGCGGTATGTCGTTGAGCAATAGCTCTATTCGGGGCACTTTGATATGGGGAGCAAAATGTGCCAATGTGCGCTCAAGGCGTTGCTGGTGGAGGTTGAGACGGAATATTTGACCATCAGCTATACGGATGGTTTCAACGAATTGGCACATAGGTCTTCTGTTGTACTTCGTTATACTCTTTTTCCCATTGGCTGCGTGCTGTAATGCCACCTCCAGCTTTGAAGTAGAGTTGTTCGTTTTCTTGATCTATAAAGCGTATCATTACAGAGCTGTCAAGACGGTTGCCATCACACCATCCCATTACGCCAGTATAGAATCCTCGGTCGTAGTTTTCAGCCTCGCTAATGACTTTGATAGTTTCGGATTTGGGTGCGCCGGTTATTGAGCCTGCCGGAAGTTGTGAAAATAGTATGTCACCTACCTGTAAGTGCCAATCATCGGGCAATAAGCCGCGTACTTCAGAGCTGGTTTGGAAAATGTTGCCCTTATTTGTGTGCAAAAGGTCAGTATAGCGGTAGCGTTCAACCCATACTTTGTTTGATACCAGATTAAGGTCATGGCTGATTAAGTCTACCACTGATTGATGTTCTTCAGCTTCTTTTACATCGTTCATAATTGTTTCGAGCGCTCCCGGTTGGTCGGCATTGATGGTTCCTTTCATGGGATATGAACTAATTTCGCCGTTTTCGATGCGTACAAATATTTCAGGCGAGAAGCATACCAGTGTATCTTTCAGCCAAAGTTTGTATCGGGCTTCAGAACGGCAAAATATGTCGTGAAGCGTAAGGTTGGTATGTAAGGGGATACGGCATGTCAAGTTGATGAGGCTGATTGCTCCTGATTGTAAGTGTTTTTTGACGATTTCAAAGCTTTTTCGGTAGTTGGCTGCAGTGAGAAAGTCTCCCAGCCAACTCACGGGGTTTGTGTTTTGAGCTTTTGCATTGGCAGCATTGCTTATTTCACCGAAATCAAAGAGGCATTCTTCTGGATTAACCTCGCTAACAGGTAGCACGATGCTGTTCTCTGCTGCGTAGTCAATTATAAAGATGAATGGTATGTGTGCTTTTGAAAGCTCGTTCATACGAGCTATAGCGTTTTTTTTGTTCAAATATTTCATAGTTATCGGTATTTTAAATATAACATTGCTCCTTAGTCTGTTTAGCAGCTATCTCATATTGGTGCTAGATAGTTTAAGACTTGTTGAGCGGAGCAAAGTTAGAAAAAACGCGCAGAAGTGTATAGTTTTTATTGTAAAAAACTTTTGCTGTTCTTGAGAGGTATGTTTGTGGGTATAAAGGCAAAATTACAGAACAATTAAATAAAAGTATTCGTCCCTTGATTTATATGCGGCATGTTTGATACTTAATCTAAGGATATGATTAAGGCATAAAGCATAAATTTGTTGTTATGGTAATTGCATATCGTAGAAGTCAGGAATATCGTGCAAGTAGTCCACACGCATAGTTTGATAGTCAATATGACAGCAATAGTGCGATAATCCGTTGCTTACTATCAAGAATTCGGCACGAAGTACGCTGTTATAGGCATAAATCTGTTGAAAAACCTGTTGCGTAATTTGTATATCAGGAGCTTTGTACTCAACAATTACTTGCGGTTTGCCTCCTATGCGGTGGTAGAGAACACTGTCGCATCGACGTTTTGTGCCACCCACTTCAATAGTTACTTCGTTGGCAAGCAATGCTGCCGGATAGTGTTTTTGAGCTACTAAGTAGTGCGTAAAGTGTTGACGTACCCACTCCTCGGGGGTTAGACATACAAAGCGTTTGCGCAGAAAATCGTAAATAGTTGTACGTCCATCCTTTTGACTAAGTTTTACATCGAATGGGGGAAGGTTTAGTTTCATGTTGGTCGAGATAAGAGGTATTATGGCTTTATTGGGTATTTTGTCAAGGATTTGGCTGAATTGTTGTATAAATACGTTTTGAGGATTTTGTTATAGGGGTACACTGTGTGGTTTGTAGTATGCTGTGTAGCTAGGATTTGTTATCGTTAGCATTTTCAAGTGGTAGTAGCATTGGTATGGGATTTTCTTGGCAAAGGTAGCTATTTTTAATGGGTGTGGTGTTACAGATGTTGGTAAAGTCAAATATTTGCTTAATTCGTTCCGTCTTTGTGGTAAGTATAAAAAAAGTAGGGTAGGAAATAGGTGAACGTTATTTGTTGGTATTTACGCATCAATAAACTTGCTATGATAATCTTTTGAAAATACTTTTTCTTGCGCATGGATTGCCGTATCTTTGCATTCTACGAACTTTTGTATAGGCAGAAGGTCTGTCTGATATAAAGTTCAACAACACAATTAGCAATTTATGACAACGAAAGAAGAAATTACAGGCAATTGGCTGACACGCTACACCAAAATGCCTTTGGAAGAGTTTGGTGAGCATATTTTGCTCACGAACTTCAATAATTATGTAGATATGTTTTGTGAGCAGAGTGGGGTGGAACCTGTGGGGTTCAATGCAAATATGCGGGCTGCTACTGCCAATGGAATAACGATGATTAACTTTGGTATGGGTAGTCCAAATGCTGCACTGATAATGGATTTGCTGGGTGCAGTAAAGCCGAAGGCTTGCTTGTTTCTCGGTAAGTGTGGTGGTATTTCAGACAAAACACACCTTGGGGATTATATTCTGCCTTTGGCAGGTATTCGTGGTGAAGGAACCTCGAACGATTATTTTCCACCCGAGGTACCTGCATTGCCTGCATTTATGTTGCAGCGTGCCGTGTCTACTGCTTTGCGTGATAATTGTCGCGATTACTGGACTGGAACGGTTTATACTACCAACCGAAGAGTTTGGGAACACGATGAACGTTTTAAAAACTATTTGCGCGAAACACGTGCTATGGCTGTTGATATGGAAACTGCTACACTGTTTTCATGTGGATTTTATAACCATATTCCAACAGGGGCTTTGTTGCTGGTATCAGATAATCCTATGGAACCAGATGGGGTGAAGACTGAAGCCAGTGACAACCGAGTGACACGCGATTATGCTTCGACGCATGTGCGCATTGGTATTGAAAGCATGAAGTTGATTATTGGTGAACGCAAAACTGTGCGTCACCTTAAGTTTGACTGGTAAGGTATGGCAGCAACAACAGGGGCTTTCAAAAAGAAACCGACCGGCATTACCTACGAACAAATTGTGCGCGATGTGAGAGTCGGAAACATCAAGCCTATTTATTATTTAATGGGTGAAGAAAGTTATTACATTGACCGGGTTTCGGAGTTTATTGTGCAAATGGTGCTTACACCTGAAGAGCGGGAGTTCGGACTTTGTACTTTGTATGGAGCAGATATCAATGTAGATGACTTGATTACTTCGGCTCGAGCTTTCCCGATGGGATCGCGCTACAGTGTATTCCTGATTAAGGAAGCGCAGAATATGAAACATTTGGAGAGGCTCGAAATGTACTTCAAACAGATACAGCCCACAACGATTCTTATTTTTTGCCATAAGCATGGTGCGCTTGATCGTCGCCTTAAAGTAGCTACACTTATAGGAAAGGAAGGGGTGATGTTTGAGTCAAAAAAACTTTATGACAACCAACTTCCTCCCTTTGTGGTAAACTATCTTAAACGTAAAAAAATAGGTATTGAACCGCCTGCTGCCGAAATGGTTGCTGAGTATGTGGGATCGGACCTTAACAGACTGGCTTCGGAACTGGATAAACTCGTTTTATCATTGCCTAAAAACGATTATTTGGTAACAGTTGGCCTAGTGCGAGAGCATATTGGAGTGTCGAAAAACTTTAATATTTTCGAACTGCAGGACGCTTTGATTGAAAAGAACGTACTGAAGGCTTTCCAAATTGCGAAATATTTTGACAGTAATCCGAAGGAAAATCCTATTCAAATGGTACTGCCATCGCTGTTTAATCTCTTCTCGCGAGTTATGATGGCGTATTATGCGCCTGAGCGAACTGAACGAGGCATAGCTCAATGGTTGAGCATGACAGAGTGGCAAGTGCGTAAAAATGTATTGCCAGCTCTGCAGGCATATTCAGGTATAAAGGTTATGCAGATACTGTCTGAGATAAGACGTACAGATGCACGTTCAAAGGGGGTAGGGAATCCATCTATAGCAAGCGGGGAGTTGATGAAAGAACTTATCTATTTCATTTTACATTAGCTCTATACTGTTATTTGTAACTCGAATGTAACACTTGTATAAGCACCTCTCGTGTAAACGACAGGTGCTTTTTTATAGCCCGATGGCTGTTTTTGCATCTGCTTATCCGTGGTATTTTTATGTGTTTCCTTAAGATGATGTATGGATGATTTGATTCTTGGGGTAATGGATGACAAGGGTTGGTAGTTCATACAATATGGGTATAGTAAGGTAAATAATTGGGGGGTAGATGTGGTTTGTATGTAATAGTTTGGTAATTCTGCTACGATAAGAATCTTGTTTGTTATTGTTCTTTTTTTCTATCAGTAAGAATCGATATCGATATGCCAACTAGTTGTTACTATTGCGCTTAGAGCGTATGGTGTAAAGTTTTATAGAGCGTATGTATGAAATTCCACACGCAGTTTTAGTACTTATGTAAGTTGTAATAATTGTGCTACTTGTATAACATCAGGTCATATTATAGACCCATGTTTTAAAAGAAGGGGGCCTTAATAGTCGTAAAAATGTAAATTTCTACTGGTAAGGTGCTCTCTATCTAAAAAAATAGCTTGATATATATTATTATTGCTATATAAAGGTATCATATAGTGTATTAATGGGCTATTATTTGTTTCTAGATAACTACTGTTTTAGGAATAGATTTTTGTGTATATTCTATTTGATAATCAGAGTAAAAATGTTGATTCTTATGGTCCGTAGTTGGCGTATATGTCGTAGCCTTGACAATTTATTAGCTATAAGTTATTTATTTGATTGTTGCATCGTTTCTGGAGTTAGTAGTGTGGAAAAGACAATATATTAACATTCACAATATTATAATATCGATATGTAAATCTAGCACAAAATATACAAATATAGAATCATCGACATTGTAATATATCTGTGTATATAGATAAACAAATATATACTTTATATACGAATATATGTTTCTGTAAATATGGTTTTGTGTAGTTATAAATATGCATATAACTAATAGTGATTATATATGTTGAAAACCAAGATTAATAACTTATTATTAAAGTAGTTATTCAATAAAAAACAAGGTTGGTAATGTATGAATAAACAAACGTGTATATTTTTAATATAGAAGAATATAATGTTCTCTGAAAATCAGATAGAAAAGCTTTTTAATTGAAGTATTACTATAATTTCGCTATCCGTATAGTAATTTACAATATAGTATTGTAAAGTTGTTGTAGTACATCATTGTAAATATACGAATCTACAATAGTAAATAGTAATAATATTCTCAGTTTAGAAATAAAAACTTTAGAAATGTTGTATGATTCGGTATAATTTTTTATCTTTGTAGATGAAATACGGTAAGTGTGAATCCGCGAACGAGTTTACTGGAATGCTTTTTTATCAAGCAGTTGGCTTTTATAAGGTCAGCGAACTTCTATAGTTTCATCTTATAAATGCATAGCAAAAGTTTGCTTTGCTACGTATATTATCCTTCTTTTCCTAACTCGCTAATAGATGATCACTGCAGATTCGGAGCTCCAGTATTTTGCCCATACTTCTGTATGAGCAGAGTGTGTGTTGTTCTATTTTACGAATTCTATTCAAATAGAAATTTAACTATATCACGTAGGAACAAAGCTCTCAATCGGTATTGCATAAATATAATAATATTGAATATTGACATATGAAAGAGAGAATACGTGCAGTGATGGAGTACGCTCGTCAGTCACAACAAGATTTTGCTTTGCGTCTTGGCATATCGCCAGCTTCGTTGTCGAGTATCTATACCGGACGAACAAATCCTACTAACAATCACGTGATGGCTGTGCATCGTGCTTTTCCGGAAATCAATATTAATTGGTTGATGTTTGGTGAAGGGCAAATGATTTTAGAAAATGTGATAGTTGATGGTAATAATAGCCTTGGCGAAAAGGATAAGTTGAATGAGTCAGATCTTAATGGTTTAACTGGATCCGACGGAATGTCTAACATTTTGGATTCTAATGAGTTGTCGTGTAAAGAGGCCAATCACGTATCCTCAGCTGCTTCCTTAGGTGGAGTAGCATCAACGCATAGAAGTTCAAATGCTGATTATGCTTCTGCACATGCTTCTTATCGAGACTATCGTATAAATGCGATAAATATTGACAAAACTCAACGTAAGATTAAGGAAATACGTGTCTTTTTTGATGATGGTACGTACGAATCATTTGTACCTTCAAGTAAGTAATTTTTGATTTGAGAACATACAATACTCTTCTAAGCGCAAAAAAGCACGTCTTTTTCATTATTAAGACTGTTTATTAGGCTTATATAAAGGACATATTAATGATATATGTATCTATCAAAATGTTGCGTTATTTGTTTAGCTTCTGCATATTTGTCGGTTTGCATATTTCATTATATGATTTTATCAATAGTAGTGCAAGTCAGAGTTTCTGTCTCATTGGCAATAGTAGCCTTGATGTTTATGTATGTTCTTTTTAAAGCAGACAGAAAAGAAAACTTTTCTTTGATTTACCTATATATAGGTATTGCAGTTATGTGAATAAGACCGTATTTTTGTACGTTGATAACGATAAACGTGATACTAAGGAATGAAATTATCAGATTTGCATACTGGCGAACGTGGTGTCATAGTTAAGGTAGCTGGTCATGGTGGTTTTCGAAAGCGCATAGTGGAAATGGGCTTTGTAAAGGGAAAAACAGTGACTGTAGTGCTCAATGCTCCTCTGCGTGACCCTATAGAATATGAAATTATGGGCTATAAAATATCGCTGCGTCGCGAAGAAGCCCGTTTGGTAGAAGTAATTAGTGAAGGCGAAGCTGCTGATGAGGTTCGCTTGCATCCTGAAACTGACTTACAAGGATTGTTGCCTGGAGCTGATGAAAAAGAAGAGATGCAGTTGCAACTCAAGAAGCGCATGGAGCGTATGGCTGCAGATAAACGGCGGCTTATCAATGTGGCGTTGGTGGGAAATCCCAATTGTGGCAAGACATCACTCTTTAATTATGTATCAGGTGGTCATGAGCATGTGGGCAATTATAGTGGTGTTACCGTCGATGCTAAGGAGGGATTCTTTAGTATGAAGGTTCTGGTACCTGCTGCTTCAGATAGTGAAATGGAGCAGGCTTTAAAGCCCTTGGCCTGTGCAGGATGTTCGCTTAGTGCTAATTGCAGTAAGGCTGTTAAGTGTCAGTGTATGGTCGAAAAAGAATATAATTTTCGTATAGTTGATCTTCCTGGCACCTATTCACTTTCGGCCTATTCGCCCGAAGAACTCTATGTACGCAGGCATTTGATTGATGAAATGCCCGATGTTGTACTCAATGTTGTGGATGCCTCTAATTTGGAACGCAACTTGTATCTAACGACCCAACTTATTGATATGAACCAGCGTATGGTTGTAGCATTGAATATGTATGATGAGGTGGAGCGTAGTGGAGATAAACTCAATCACAAACAATTGGGTTATTTATTGGGTGTACCAATGGTACCTACTATTTCACGGTCAGGACAAGGCGTGCGCGATCTTTTTGAGAAAGTGATTGCAGTATATGAGAATCAGAGCAACCAAAGTTTGGCTCGTCATATTCATGTGAATCATGGTGTAGAATTAGAGAAGAGCATTGATCGTATCAAAATAATCTTTCAAAAGAATCAGTCACTCCGCTCGCGCTATTCTACACGTTATCTTGCTATTAAGTATTTAGAAGGTGATAGTGAGGCACAGCGTTTAGTAGAAAGGCTTCCGGAACACGACGAACTAGTTGCAGCACGTTATGAAGAGGTACAGCGTCTCAAGAAGGAATTGCACGATAGTTCAGAAAATGCATTAACTGATGCAAAGTATGGTTTTATACAAGGTGCTTTGCGCGAAACCTATCAGCCACACGATTCACGCGAAGTAACTACGCTTACAGAACGAATCGACCGGATTGTGACCAATCGTTTTTTAGGTTTTCCCATTTTCTTTGTCTTACTGTTTCTAATCTTCTATGGTACATTCATGTTAGGTGGATATCCCATGGAATGGATAGATTGGCTAGTGGTCAGTCTTTCAGATTTTGTAAGTTATGTCATGCCTGATGGTTGGCTTAAAGATATGGTTGTAGATGGAGCCATCAGTGGTGTTGGTTCGGTAATTGTATTTTTGCCGAATATCTTGATACTATATCTTTTTATTTCCTTGCTAGAGGATACTGGATATATGGCACGTGCAGCTTTTATTATGGATAAACTTATGCACCGAATGGGCCTTCATGGAAAATCATTTATCCCGATGGTCATGGGGTTTGGGTGCAATGTGCCTGCAGTAATGGCTACTCGAACTATTGAAAACCCCAAGAGCCGACTAATAACCATGTTGGTATTGCCATTTATGTCTTGCTCTGCGCGTATACCTATTTACGTAGTGCTGATTAGTGCTTTTTTTCCACAATATGGGGCCTGGCTGATGTTGGCACTTTATGCTTTGGGTATATTAGCTGCAGCTATTATGGCGAGGTTGTTTAGTCGGTTTTTACTTAAGGGAGAAGATTTGCCCTTCGTTATGGAACTTCCCCCTTACCGCATGCCTTCAGCCAAGTCGGTATTTAGGCATACTTGGGAGAAGGCATGTCAGTATTTGCGCAAGATGGGAGGGATTATCTTAGTTTTTTCGCTCATTATTTGGGCTTTAAGCTATTTTCCAAGAGCAACAGAAACGGCAGCAAATACAGCAGGAGTTTCAAAAGTTGAAAATGTAACGATAAAGGCATCTGAAGCACCTGCATCTTATCTCGAATCTATAGGTCGACTAATGGAACCGGTTATGTCGCCTATGGGGTTTGATTGGAAAATGAGCGTTGGCATATTGTCGGGAGTTGGAGCTAAAGAACTCGTTGTAAGTACGCTGGCTGTGATGTATTCAGGCGAAGAGGTAGATGCAGATATGGCTTCGTCAGACACACGATTGATGACAGCTTTGCGTGCCAATATGAGCCCCGCAACAGCATTAGCTTATTTGGTATTCATTCTTTTTTATTTTCCTTGTATAGCTACCATAACGGCAATCAAGAACGAGAGTGGTGGTTGGAAATGGGCTTTATTTACTGCTAGTTATACCACCGTGCTTGCTTACGTGGCTTCACTGCTCACCTATTGGCTTGCTATGTAGTGTGATGAGAGTTTGAATGATATAAATAACCGCCAATATCCGAATCATATATTATCGGGTATTGGCGGTAAAACATTGAAGGAAAGGCCTCCCATTTTACTAGAGTGGAGTATGGATTTTAATAATAGCTCTTACTTAATTACTGAAGTTTCCCACCCCTCATTTCAGCTATTTGTATTCATCCCATCTACCCCATATTCCTAAATATAAAAAAACCCGTTGGCGGAATTAAATCAAGTAAATTAATACAATAAGAGGTTGCATATATCGCTGATTTTC
>CALCVT010000040.1 GCA_937906495.1 uncultured Prevotella sp. | reverse complement strand
TCCATCGGCAGAATTAAGTATGCACTAAATTAATTCCGCCAACGGGTAAGGTATAAAAGTTTGATTAAAAAGCATTATAAGTTTTTATTACAGCATGCCCCTTCTACTAGCTACAGAACTTCTATCCGAGCCTTAAGAATTCAGAAAAAACACCTTTATATCCGAAAAATCAATAGAGCTCCATCTAATCCGGTGTTTTTTTCTTACCTTTGCAGCAAATTTAAATTATGAAGAAAACTGCTATCTCACTCTGTGCATTAGCTCTATTGCTAACCACATCCTGCGCAGACTACAACCGAGTAGTCAAGACGTCGGATTATGAGTACAAATATGAAGTAGCCAAGCAATACTATGCCCAAGGCTATTATAACCGAAGCGCAACTCTTTTGAGCAATGTACTAACAGCACTGAAAGGTACTGACAGGGGCGAAGAGTCGCTCTACCTCATGGCTCTTTGCAACATGAAGGCACATGCATATGACGCAGCAGCCGCTACATTCCGTAAATACTACGAAACCTATCCTAAGGGACGCTATGTACAGGAAGCTCGCTTTAATTGTGGTAAATCGCTTTACATTGTTACGCCTGAACCCAAATTAGACCAAACAGCTACTTACGAGGCCGTAACTGAATTTCAAAACTTCATCGAAACCTTCCCTAATAGTCCTTACCGCCAGCAGGCGCAGGATTATATATTCAAATTGCAGGATAAGCTGGTCGAAAAAGAATACCTCTCGGCCAAACTATATTATGACTTAGGCGACTATACTGGTAATGGCATCAATGGTAACTACAACGCGTGCATTGTAACTGCGCAAAACGCAATAAACGACTACCCCTATACGGAACGCCGCGAAGATTTTGCCATTCTGATTCTCCGGTCAAAATTTGCTTTAGCCCAACTCAGTATTGAACAGAAAAAGGAAGAACGCTACCACAACGCTATTGACGAATACTATGGCTTTGTGACAGAATTTCCTGAATCGAAATACATGAAAGAAGCAAAAGACCTCTTTGAAAAGGCTAAAGCATACGTGCCCGTTTCTGAAGAAGAAAGTATCGCTGCTCAAACAAAAACGGAGCCATAAGATTGGGAAGCAAATAAACAATACAATAATAACAAATACAACGATACAAATGGATTACAAAAAGAGCAAGGCGCCCACAAACACCGTGACGCACAACTTGATGGACTTTTGTGAAGGTACTGACAATATCTACGAAAGCGTAGTAATTATGTCTAAAAGAGCTAACCAGATTTCGGTTAATATGAAGGAGGACCTCTCCAAAAAACTGAAAGAGTTTGCATCAGCTAACGACAATTTGGAAGAAACCTTTGAGAATCGTGAGCAAATCGAAATTTCTCGTTACTACGAAAAACTTCCGAAGCCTACACTCATTGCTGCTGATGAATACCTTCGCCATAACATTTATTTCCGCAATCCTGCAAAGGAAAAAGACCAATTAGATTCTGAGGTATGATACAACGCATTCAGTCTCTATACTTATTATTGGCCGGAATATTTCCGGCCATCACGCTTTTCTCTTCGGTAATGCTTTTTTCTAAAGATGAAAAATGGATTACCCTTTCAAGCATGGGATATGATGCAACCATGATTCCCGAGTTTGCCGGCAAACATCCCTACGGGCTAACAATATTCACGTTTCTCTCAGTTGTATTGGCCATCGTAGCGCTCTTCGGCTATAAAAACCGCAAAACTCAGTTGCGTAAGGTCTTTTTTGCTATCTGCAGCAATATTCTGTGGTACGTATCATGCGCAGCCTATAGTTATGCAGTAGTAGACGCCACCAAGTTATCACCTTGGTTCGACTTTACTATCTTATTTCCGCTTTTAGCCATTGTAGCACTTTTCATGGCTCGTCGCGGCATCCAAAAAGACGAAGAATTAGTTCGCGCGGCCGATCGTATACGTTGAATCCAAAGCGAATATTCTTTGGTAACATTCTCTGTAAAATAATCGCCCTTCACCAACTCCGTCATCATGTCATTGAATCGAGTCACGCTTATTGGAAATGTAGACAAAGAACCTGAAATAAATTATATCGATAGCGGAATATGTACCGCACGGATTACTTTAGCAACCTCCAGTCCGGGATACGTACTTGGTAATGGTACACAAGTTCCGGAACGTACCGAATGGCATCGCATATACTGTTGGCGAGGTTTAGCCGAAATCGCTGAAAGATATATACATAAAGGAGACAAACTTTATGTTGAAGGAGAATTACGCACACGTACCTATACGGATAAGAAAGGCATTACTCGCTATATTACCGAAGTATGGGCTTCAAATGTTGAATTGATGTCGCACCGTTCACAACAAGTTGTGGAAAATGCGACCAATACGCAGAGCAATCAAATGCCCTCGTCCCAACAATCAAAAGCGCCTCAGGAGCTACCATTCTAAAACAGCATTTTATTATCTCAGAAGAAGATTCCATAAACAATTGTTCATTCGTGCAAGTGGCTTTACACTTTCACGAATGAACATTTTAAATGTATGCACCCACAGTACACCATCCCCTCTATCGAAATAATAACGCTGAAAAACAAAGATTTCATCAGTTTAAGGGCTTCCAGTTTCGATGCTCTACTAAATTCCTTCCAAGTCTATATTTGGGAGCACACCTTTACAAAAAGCGAACTCCTTGAACTGGCACACATACATGCTCCTCAGCTTCCACTAGATAGCTATATCCAGCTAAAATCAAAAAGGCTAATTGAAAGATTGTCGGTAGACCTTTTGCTACACCAACTACTTGGACACACTAAACCATTGGCACACGAAAAAAATGGCCGTCCATATCTACCCGAAAGTAATTTAGAACTAAGTGTGTCGCATAGTGGAAATACCTACGCCCTGAGCCTTTCAGCATACCACCATGGATTCGATATTGAACTATGGGATACGAAAGCCCTACGTGTAGCATCAAAATTTTTATCGTCTAAAGAGCAAACTCTGCTCACTCACTCACTCAGTAACAGTCCCGCTAAAGCAGCTACCCTGCTATGGAGTGCGAAGGAAGCTGCATACAAATATTTTAATATCAACGGGCTACAATTACTAAAGGATATGGATTTATCTTTTCTTGCTACAAACAAGCTACAAGTACTACTGCCATTCCATAACATGTATGCTCAAGTTATATATATTGAAAGCAGCCAATACGCACTTACACTATGTTACTCCATGCCAAATAATAAAAAATATGTAACTTTGCATCATTGAAGCTCAAGAGTAATTAATACATATTCAATCAATAGCACCGGCACGACAACAATTGTACTTGTATCGCACAAAGCCATTATATCTACGAATGAGAATGTGCCATCTATGAACTCAGGTGTCTATACTATTTTATCAAACAATTAAACCTACAACAAACATATATGATAACAGTTTCCAACTTAGCCATTCAGTTTGGCAAGCGCATCCTTTATCAGGATGTGAACATGAAGTTCACCAATGGTAATATCTATGGTATTATTGGAGCCAACGGCGCAGGCAAATCTACACTGCTAAAAGCCATTTCCGGCGAATTGGAACCAACCAAAGGTAGTGTAGAAATGGGACCCGGCGAACGTCTTTCTGTATTGAGCCAGGACCACTTTAAATTTGACGACCAAACCGTACTCGACACCGTACTCATGGGACATACCACCATGTGGCAAATAATGCAAGAGCGCAATGCACTCTATTCAAAAGCAGACTTTACGGACGAAGATGGTATTAAAGTTGCCGAACTTGAGGATAAATTTGCTCAAATGGGCGGCTATACGGCCGAAAACGATGCTGCAGCATTGCTCAGCGGTTTGGGCATAAAAGAAAAACTACACGGAAAACTAATGGGCGAACTAAGCGGTAAAGAAAAAGTTCGCGTCATGTTGGCCCAGGCCCTCTTCGGAGAACCCGATAACTTGCTACTTGATGAGCCTACCAACGACCTCGACCTCGAAACCGTTGAATGGCTTGAAGAGTATTTGGGTAATTTTGAACATACCGTGCTAGTAGTAAGCCACGACCGCCACTTCCTAGATCAAGTATGTACGCATACCGTAGACATCGATTTTGGAAAGGTAACACTATTCTCTGGTAACTACTCCTTCTGGTACGAATCATCACAGCTAGCCTTACGTCAAGCTCAAAATCAAAAGCAAAAAGCTGAAGAAAAGAAAAAAGAACTGGAAGAATTTATCCGCCGTTTCTCTGCCAATGTGGCTAAAAGCCGTCAGACTACCAGCCGTAAAAAGATGCTTGAAAAACTTAATGTCGAGGAAATTAAGCCCTCAACACGTAAGTATCCCGGTATTATCTTCCAAATGGACCGCGAACCAGGCAACCAAATTCTAGAGGTAAAAGACCTCAAAGCTGTTACTGAGGATGGCACCGTACTTTTCGATAAACTAAACTTCACTGTTGAAAAAGACGAAAAGATTGTGTTTCTCAGTCACGACCCTCGCGCAATGACTGCCCTCTTCGAAATAATCAATGGCAACGCAAAACCTGCAGCAGGCTCCTACAAGTGGGGAGTAACTATAACAACGGCCTACTTACCCCTTGACAATACCGACTTCTTTAACACCGATTACAACATGCTTGACTGGCTCAGCCAGTATGGTGAAGGTAATGATGTTTACTTCAAAGCTTTTTTAGGACGTATGCTCTTTAAAGACGAAGACATTCAGAAAAAGGTTTGTGTTCTCTCTGGAGGCGAAAAAATGCGCTGTATGATAGCACGTATGCAACTTCGCAACGCAAACTGCCTGATACTTGATACGCCTACCAACCACTTGGATATGGAAAGTATCCAAGCCTTCAACAACAACTTAAAGCTCTTTAAAGGTAATATTCTCTTTGCAAGTCATGACCACGAATTCATCAACACAGTGGCCAACCGCATTATAGAACTTACCCCCAACGGCACTATTGATAAATTGATGAACTACGAGGAATACATCCATGATGATCGTGTCAAGGAACTGAAGAAATCACTTTATAACGTTGCAGGCGAATAACAATTGCAACCATTGTTTATGTCAACATTCAAAGCCCGACTGCCCCTTATTGTGCAGCCGGGCTTAAATTTAATGTTCAAGTCTACTTTCGCTTGTCATTTTACAACAAGATTCACCCACACTCCCCTCAAAGGCAAAATCACTCAAACTTGAACAAAAACATGAGGAAGTATCCCATTATTTCGCCTTAACACAACCGTTTCCTTCATAAAAATGTAAGAAATTTTTGCGCGCTATGCGTTAAATATTGTACCTTTGCTGCGCTAAGGTGAGCTAACATGCTTTCTACAAGCATAAGAACCCCACCTTTCAGCCCTTTCCAAACATGCAGCAAGCATTATGAAACTGATATTAATGACCACTCCGTACTTTTTTGTCGAAGAGCACCAAATACTGAATGCGCTCTTTGATGAAGGGCTTGAGATTCTACATCTACGTAAACCCAATACGGAACCTGTTTACTCTGAACGGCTACTGACACTTATCAACGAGAACTATCGTAAGCGCATTGTTGTTCACGACCATTTCTATCTTAAAAACGAATATAACCTCAAAGGCATTCATCTTAACAATCGTAATCCCGATTTGCCGGCCAAGTACAAAGGACACATTTCATGTTCCTGCCACACAACCGAAGAGGTTATGACACATAAGAAGATATGCGATTATGTTTTCCTGTCACCCATATTTGATAGCATATCTAAGGAAAACTATTCCGCACACTTTTCCAAATCCATGCTCCGCGACTTATCGCAGAAAAAAGTGATAGACAAAAAAGTTATTGCCCTTGGCGGAGTAAAACTCCACAATTTGGCCGAGGTTAAAGACTTAGGATTTGGCGGAGCCGTCATATTGGGCGACATTTGGAATCGCTTCAGCATACACTCCGATCAAGACTTCAAGGAGTTAATTCTTCACTTCCGAAAACTCCGAAAAGTTGCCGAATAGGCAAACCTTTTAAACGCATTCTGCAACCGACTACCTTTATAACAACAACTCATACTATTACAAACAATGAACAACAGCTCTTTTATGGTCTTCTCGGGCACAGCAAGCCGCTATTTGGCAGAGAAGATTTGTGAGGAACTTAATTGCCCGCTTGGCAACCTCACGGTAACTAAGTTTGCCGACGGTGAATTCGAGGTATGCTACGAAGAAAGCATCCGCGGCCGAGACGTATTCCTTGTTCAGAGCACCTTTCCCAACTCTGACAACTTGATGGAACTTCTCCTGATGATTGATGCCGCCAAGCGTGCATCGGCCCGCAGCATCTGCGCCGTAGTCCCCTATTTTGGCTGGGCACGTCAAGACCGCAAAAGTAAGCCCCGCGTAAGCATTGGTGCTAAACTTGTAGCCGACCTTCTCAGTGTTGCAGGAATTGATCGTCTTATGACGATGGATCTCCATGCCGATCAGGAGCAGGGCTTCTTTGACGTTCCCATTGACCACCTCTACGCATCAACTGTCATGCTCCCCTACATCAAGAGCCTGAACCTTCCAAACTTGTGCATCGCTTCGCCAGATGTTGGCGGTTCAAAGCGCGCAGCCTCATATGCTAAATATCTAGATTGCCCTATGGTATTGTGCAATAAGAGCCGTAAAAAGGCAAATGAAGTTGATGATATGCAAATCATTGGCGATGTAAAAGGCATGGACGTTGTTCTCGTTGACGACATCGTTGATACCGCTGGCACCATTACCAAAGCTGCCGACCTCATTATGGCTCATGGTGCCAACAGCGTACGTGCTTTTGCCAGTCACTGCATCATGTCAGGACCTGCAGACGACCGCGTAGAAGCATCAGCTCTTACCGAAATGGTATTTACTGACAGCATTCCATATCGTGGTAAGAGTACCAAGGTAAAGGAACTTAGCGTAAGCGGCATGCTTGCTGAAACCATTCGCCGCGTAATGGAGAACGAGAGCATCTCTTCGCAATACCTCATCTAACAAACGAACTGTAGCTTCGGGAATGTATCTCAACAAATAATACATTTCCGAGCAAGCAACAGGCATGGACAGACACCTTTAGCAATTACACAAAGGACTGCCATGCCTGTTTTATTATCTATTCAATTCACTTTATACACATTTATCAGTTGTCGGAACTAAGTGTAAAATGACATGCCTTATAAAAATCCTACAAACTTTCAAAGAAAGTCATATTCACTACAGGCCATAACAATTAAAAAACATCACCCATAAACAGCATACAACCATACAACCCATCATCGCAATAAAAAAATACAAACTAAACTTCTGTCATTTCTATTTTATACTTATATTTGCAATGTTTTCGCGGCAGTAGCTCAGTTGGTAGAGCATTGGCTTCCCAAGCCAAGGGTCGCGGGTTCGAGCCCCGTTTGCCGCTCCAATTTGTTTACATAAATACTGACGCCATGGCTGTAATCATTTTAGCAATCCTGCTTATCGGCCTATTATTGATAGCAACCGAATCGTTGAACCACATCAACAAAGCCGCTGTTGCGATGCTTGCAGGCGTTTGTTGTTGGCTTTTATATATAGCCTATGGCACAGATTTCGTGGTTAGCGAACATCCCATCGAATTTCTTTCTTACCTCACAACACACAGCGTAAATGCCAATTCGATAAAAGGCTATATTTCAGAGCACATTTTTCTTAATTATATTGCGCAAAGCACGAGCATTGTACTATTTTTACTTGCAACTACTTCGATTGTCGAAGTACTCAGCAACAACGGATGCTTTGACTTTATATCTGAATGGCTACGCACTCGCCGACCTAAGAAATTGCTTTGGATGCTGGCACTTCTTACCTTTATATTATCAGCAAACCTCGATAATCTAGCCACTGTCGTACTCTTACTAACCATTGTCCACCCACTGCTTGAGTCTGACAAGTTGCGCCGAATCTATTGCACCGTTATCATATTAGCTGCAAACTGTGGGGGAGCTATCACCGTAATTGGCGATATTACCAGTCTAAAACTTTGGACAGACGGGCTTGTTAGCCCTTCAGCGTACTTTCTTACACTAATTGTACCTGTCTTGGTTGCAATGACTGTTATGCTCCTGCTACTTCATCACAACCTTCCCAATCGTATTGAACTGACTTTTAAACCAGCATACCGCGGCGACGATACTTTACTAAACCGACCGCAACGCCTCCTCATGTTTTTTGTTGGTATCGGTGGACTATGGTTTATTCCTACCTTTCACCGCATCACACTGCTCCCCCCATTTGTTGGAGCCTTCTGTGTTTTAGCGTTACTTTGGTTTGTAAATGAACTCTGCAATCGGCAACTTTTAGGCAGTGACCAGATGATTCGCAAGCGCCTCCCTTTGGCACTGCAATATGCAAACCTCCAAAACCTACTCTACTTTGTAGGACTTACCCTCATGTTCGGAGCATTAACCGAAACCGGCTTGCTCCGTCAATTTCTCAGTCAAATACTCGACATAACAAACAACTGCTACCTATTTGGTCTTGCAAGCACTCTCCTTTCAAGTCTATTTGGCAACATTCCGACACTAGTTGCCTCAGTCAGTTTGTTCAATCAGCCAGATATACAAGCCTTCCCAGCTGAATTGTCAGCCAACGGAACCTTTTGGCCTCTGTTGAGCTACGCAACAGCCTTTGGCGGATCGATGCTCTCAACCGGAACCATAGCCGGCATGCTACTGATGCGCATGGAAGGCGTCAGTTTCAGTTGGTACTTTCGACACATCACTCCTAAAGTACTCGTAGGCTTTTTCGCAGGCTTCTTCACCCTATTAGCCATTAACTATATAATGAGCTAAAAGCAACTAATACAACTTATTACGAATTTAACTCTCCAAGAAAATACAAACATGCGAAAAATCAGATGTATCGGCATCCTCACATCCGGAGGTGATGCACCGGGTATGAATGCAGCCATCCGTGCGGTAACCAGAAGCGGTATTTGCAACGGATTTAAAATTAAAGGTATATACAGAGGCTTTGACGGACTCATTAACGATGAAGTGAAAAGCTTTACAACTGAAGACGTCAGCAATATTATCCAAACAGGAGGAACAATTCTGCGCACAGCACGCTGTAAAGAATTTCAAACTCCCGCAGGCCGTAAAAAGGCTTATGAAACTCTCAAGAAAGAATCGATTGACGCCTTAGTAGTAATCGGAGGTAACGGATCACTCACCGGTGCCATGAAACTTGCTGAAGAATACGATTTCCCCTGTATTGGTCTGCCCGGAACCATCGACAACGACCTCTACGGCACAGACAATACCATTGGCTACGACACTACACTTAACACCATTACCGAATGTGTTGACAAAATCAGAGACACCGCAACCTCACATGAGCGCATTTTCTTTGTTGAAGTAATGGGCCGCGATGCTGGTTTCCTGGCTCAATATAGCGCCATAGCCGCAGGAGCTGAGGCCGCTATCATTCCTGAAGATTCTACCGGCAGCGATCAGCTCATTGAGTTCATGGAGAGAGGCATCCGTAAAAGTAAAAAAAGTTGCATCGTTATTGTAAGCGAAAGTCCTAAGTGCGGTGCTATGTATTATGCCGACCGCGTTAACCGCGAATATCCCAACTTCGACGTACGCGTGTCAATTCTCGGACATCTACAACGCGGCGGACGTCCCTCTGCGCGCGACCGCATTCTTGCCTCACAAGTTGGAGTAGGTGCCATTGAAGCGCTTGTTCAAGGTCAACGTAACGTAATGGTCGGTGTACGCAACAACGAGGTTGTTTACGTTCCGTTTATTGACGCCGTAGGTAAACGCAAAGCCATGGACAAAACTCTTATCAAGGTGCTCGACGAATTGAGCATTTAATACACCTATCAAGCAAAAAGTTTAAGACGTATCGGTAATCAACTTAACTCAAAAAGTAAGCTACCGATACGCCTTTTTTATGTCCACACGCAACTGTCAACCATTACGTACAGCCATAATACCTTATTTTTTATCATTCTTATGCGATGTTAATACAAATATTTTGTACCTTTGCCGCATAGCCTAAAGGAGCAGCGTTATCACATAATCCTAATAATCGTTGAGGACCCGCCCCTTTAAGTTGCAAAACAATTAACCGAATATAGCAATATCAATGGAACATTCAAAAGAACTCTTGAATCTTGCCGCCGACAACATCCGTGTATTGGCTGCAAGTATGGTCGAACGCGCAAAGTCGGGACATCCCGGCGGTGCTATGGGTGGCGCAGACTTTATTAATGTGCTCTATTCCGAATTCCTCAACTTCGACCCGGACGAACCGACGTGGCGCTGCCGCGACCGCTTCTTCCTTGACCCCGGTCACATGTCGCCGATGCTATATTCACAACTGGCGCTCATTGGCAATTTTACCATTGACGAACTCAAAAGTTTCCGCCAGTGGGGTTCGCCCACACCCGGCCACCCCGAAGTATGCCCCGAACGCGGCATCGAGAATACCAGCGGCCCTCTTGGACAGGGACACACCTACGCTGTAGGTGCAGCTATTGCAGCCAAAGCACTCTACGCACGTACCGGCAACCCCGGTTTTGATAAAGAAAAAATTTATGCCTACATCTCTGATGGCGGTATCCAGGAAGAAATTTCACAAGGCGCAGGACGCATTGCCGGACATTTGGGACTAAACAACCTAATTATGTTCTTCGATGCCAACGAAATCCAGCTCTCTACCGAGACTGCTGCAGTTATCACCGAAGATACAGGTATGAAATACCGCGCCTGGAACTGGAATGTTATAGAAATTGATGGCAACGATTGCGAGCAAATCCGTGAAGCACTTAAGGCTGCCCGCCAGGAAGAAAATCGCCCGACCCTTATTATCGGACACTGCGTAATGGGTAAGGGATGCCGCAAAGCTGACAATACCTCTTACGAACGCAACTGCAAAACACATGGTGCACCCCTTGGTGGCGATGCCTATATCAACACCATGAAGAATTTGGGCGCTGACCCCGAAAATCCTTTCGTAATTCGCGAAGAAGTTGCTAAAATGTACGAAGAACGTAAAGACGAACTTCGCAAAATTGTGGCCGAACGCAAAGCAGAAGAAAAGGCGTGGGAAAAGGAAAATGCTGAAAAAGCAGCCCTGCTCAACGACTGGATGAAAGGCAAACTGCCAACCATCCCCTGGGAAAAAGTAGAACAAAAGCCCAACTCTCCGACCCGTAACGGCTCGGGAGCTTGCCTTGCTCTGCTTTCTGAATACGTACCCAATATGATTGTTTCGTCAGCCGACCTTTGCAACTCAGATAAAACCGATGGTTTCCTTAAACACAGCACTGAAATTTCACGTACTAATTTTGCAGGCGGTTTTTTGCAAGCTGGCGTATCAGAACTCACAATGGCTTGCGTCTGCATCGGTATTATGCTGCACGGAGGTATGATTACTGCAATGGGTACCTTCTTTGTCTTCTCTGACTATATGAAACCCGCCATCCGCATGGCAGCGCTCATGGAAATACCAGTCAAGTTCGTATGGACACACGATGCCTTCCGCGTAGGTGAAGATGGTCCTACCCATGAGCCTGTAGAACAGGAAGCTCAAATCAGACTGCTCGAAAAACTTAAAAACCACAGTGGACGCGACAGTGTACGCGTATTCCGACCTTGCGACGTACACGCTACTACCGAATGCTGGCGCCTGGCAATGGAAAATATGGATACACCAACAGCCCTAATCTTCAGCCGTCAGAATGTAAACGACCTTCCTGCTAATACCGACTACGCCAACGGAGTAGCCCATGGTGCTTACGAGGTTATTAAAGAGGCTAATCCCGATGTTATTCTCGTAGCATCGGGTTCTGAGGTCAGCACCTTAGCCAGCACAGCTGAATTACTCAAAAACGATGGTATCAAAGCCCGTGTAGTAAGTTGTCCGAGCGAAGGTCTCTTCCGTCGTCAAAGTGCTGAATATCAAGAAGCACTTCTGCCTAAGGATGCTAAGATTTTTGGTCTATCAACCGGTCTGCCCATTACCTTTGAAGGACTTGTTGGTAGCCGCGGCAAAGTATACGGACTTGAGAGTTTTGGTTTCAGTGCCCCTTACAAGGTTCTGGATGAAAAACTCGGCTATACCCCTGATAATATCTACAAAGAAGTACTTGCATACCTCAACGCCTAAATAATAAGCACAATCATGCAAACAATAGGTTTGGCCAGCGACCATGCCGGCTTCGAACTCAAACAATTTGTAAAGCAATACCTAGAAGCTAAAGGAATTGCCTACAAAGACTATGGAACCTACTCAACCGAAAGTTGTGACTATCCCGACTTTGCGCATGCATTGGCTCGTGGAATGGAAAACGGCGAAGTTGAAAAGGGCATTGCCATCTGCGGCAGTGGTGAAGGCATCTCTATGACTCTTAATAAACATCAAAGTATTCGCGCAGCACTCGTATGGATTCCTGAAATTGCCCATATGACACGCTTGCACAACGATGCAAACGTGCTTGTAATGCCTGGGCGATATATTGATACGAATACCGCAAGCGGAATTATGGATGAATTCTTCAATACCAAATTTGAAGGAGGACGCCACATCCGCCGCATCGAAAAGATTCCAACTGTATAAACGCTGAGACTCAACTCACAATATCCTAACACATTAAAATGCAGGAGCAAAATAGATTTTGCTCCTGCATTACTTTAGAACACTCTCCAAACTACTATCTACAACAAAACACCGTTTTGACACACTTATATTCCATCTAAAGCCCACATGGAGAGCATCATAATGGAAATTATAAGCCCTACGAATAGAAAACACACTCAAAATTTCTCTAAATCAAGAGGAAATTATATCTTTGCACCCGCTTTAAGGCATCAAACTGATTTCAGAAGGTACATTATACCCTCTAAAAATACTCAAACAGGCAGCGCAAGCAGACTTGGCCAAAACCTTAAAGGCCATTGAGCCCGACATTCAATGTAACCAACATAATAATAAAGCTGGAATGACCAAAATAGAAATCATCAAGACTGTCTCCAAACAGACGGGCGTAGACAAAGAAGCAGTAGCGTCGGTTATAGACGCATACTTAGATCTTATAAAGCAATCATTGATAAACGGCCAGTCTCTTAACTTCCGCAATTTCGGTACATTCTACCTGAAACATCGCGCAACAAAGACAGCACGCGACATTGCCAAAAACACTACAATGATTATCCCCGCACACAATATTGCAGCCTTTAAGCCTGCAAAGGAATTGGCGGATGCCATTTTGGAAGCAGGAAAAGAATAAAAAACAAAGCTCTCACAAGCTTAAAATACAACTAACATAATTAACCATAAAACGTATTTAGGTATGCCTAACGGAAAGAAGAAGAAAAGACACAAGATGTCTACTCACAAACGTAAAAAAAGACTGCGCAAGAACCGCCACAAGAGCAAATAGTCTCTTTGACTCTGATGCGAGTCGCTAAACACTGACGAGTAAACGAGTTTCAAATAGGCTGAACTCTTAGCCTGTCCCCTCGTTTACTCGTTTTATTTAGTTTGTTACCGTAAGTTTCAATCATAAGAAACATACACTTCAATCAAACAAAAAAACACTAAGAACACATGACAAGCGAAGTTATAGTGGATGTATCACCCAAAGACATCTCCATCGCCCTGCTCGAAGATAAACGGCTGGTTGAGTTTCAGCGCGAAGGACGAACAGAGCATTTCTCCGTGGGAAACATCTACCTGGCAAAAGTACGCAAACTCATGCCAGGACTAAATGCTTGCTTCGTGAATGTGGGCTACGAACGAGACGCTTTCTTACACTATCTCGATTTAGGAAACCGCTACCACTACCTCGAAAAATACTTGCAACTGCTCGATGACGGCAAACGCAATGTTACACCCGATAAAGTTGGAAGACAACCTGAACTCGACAAAGAAGGAAGCATTCAGAATACGCTCAAAGTAGGACAAGAAATTCTTGTACAAATTGTCAAAGAGCCGATTAACACTAAAGGTCCGCGACTAACCTCAGAAATTTCATTTGCGGGAAGATACCTCGTACTCATCCCTTTCTGTGATAAAATATCCGTATCGACTAAAATTAAGTCTGGAGCAGAAAGAGCCCGATTGAAACAACTCATACAAAGCATCAAGCCCAAAGGATTCGGTGTGATTATACGTACTGTTGCCGAAAACAAACGTGTGGCAGAACTTGACACTGAACTACGAATCCTGCTCAGCAGGTGGGAAGATGCTATCAGCAAAATCAAACAGACGCACACCCAAAACCTTAAACTGCCACAAATTGCTTACGAAGAAACCGGACGCACCGTGGCCCTGCTTAGAGACCTTTTCAACCCCTCGTACGAGAACATTTACGTTAACGACCCCAAAGTATTTAAAGAAGTCAGCGACTACGTTACACTCATCGCACCCGAATGTAAGGATATCGTTAAACTCTATAAAGGCACTGTGCCTATCTTTGACAATTTCTCAGTAACTAAGCAAATCAAAACCTCACTCGGACGTACAGTCACATACAAACATGGAGCTTACCTCATTATTGAACAAACCGAGGCGTTGCATGTTGTTGACGTAAACAGCGGAAACCGCTCTAAAAGTCCAGAGGGACAAGAAGTCAATGCACTTGATGTAAACTTAGGTGCTGCCGATGAATTGGCCAGACAACTCCGACTTAGAGATATGGGAGGCATCATCGTGGTAGACTTCATAGATATGAATCTACCCGAAAACCGACAAAAACTTTACGAACGCATGGTAGAAAACATGCGTAAAGATCGTGCAAGGCACACCATCCTGCCACTTTCTAAATTCGGATTGATGCAAATCACCAGACAACGGGTTCGTCCAGCTATGGATATGAATGTCGAAGAAACCTGTCCTACCTGTGGCGGTGCAGGAAAAATTAAACCAAGCATTCTCTTCACCGATTCTCTAGAGACGAAGATTGACACGCTGGTAAACAAATTGGGCATTAAACAGTTTAGACTACATGTACATCCATTTGTTGCAGCATATATCAATAAAGGCTTTTTCTCCATCAGACGCCGTTGGCAACTGAAATATGGATTGGGCGTTAAAATTATGCCAAACCAATCATTGGCCTACCTTCAATACTCTTTCTTTGACAAAGACGGTGAAGAAATTGTGATGGCACAGCCAAATGACATGAAGTAAGTTCAACCACAGACACTAACAAGTATTTTAAAAAGGAAGAAGGTACTAACTTATGTACTTTCTTCCTTTTTTATTGCAACAATGAGCAACCACAGCCACTAAACCATATTATTGGGTCAGTAGATAATCAGCGGGGAGTATCCATCCCATCTACCCCATATTTCATTAAATCTTCATTGTTCAGAACTTTG
>CALCVT010000039.1 GCA_937906495.1 uncultured Prevotella sp. | reverse complement strand
GTATTAGGTGGATATTCTTTTAATTTAGCTTATCAATAACAAAGGCAGAAGCGCACTGCCAAACTACACGCTGCCCGACACAACTTACGACGCTCGCAACACGAAAGGAGCGGTAAAAAAATCTATCGCCGCGACAGAATTTTCTAACGCAGCGACAGAAAATTCTAACGCAGCGACAGAATTTGCGATTACACGGGCTACTTAAGGCCTCAACATTCAACAAAAAGACTTTTTGGACCATTCGAACAACCAGAAAAACCTTCTTGCTCTTCAACATTCAGCTATCAAAAACGGGGGCTGGCCTGCTTTGGCAGACCAGCCCCCGTTTGATCGATTGCTCGGTACACACAAATGATACCGCTAAGTTATGCATTTTACATTAAACAGCCAAACGTCAATCGGCCCCATATGCTACCTGCCGGTAGCTGCTGCCTGCACATTTTGCGCTATGGAGTTCAGGGTTTTGCAGCCATTTCGAGTTCGAGCACCCCACCCTTCATCAGTTGTTCGTGCGTAAAGAATGGACTCTTTAGTTTGCGCCCGTTCAGGCGCATGCTGCGCACATATTTGTTAGTGCGCGAGTTATTGTGCGTACGCACGGTAAAGGTACGTGCACCGGGCAACTGAATGACAGCCTCGTCGAAGATTGGACGCCCTATGCTGTAAGTGGGATTGCCGGGACAAACCTGGTAAAATCCAATGGCGTTGAGCATATACCAAGCCGACATCTGTCCGCAGTCTTCGTTACCGCTCAACCCATCGGGAGCATTGCGATAGAGTGTATAGAGCACACTGTCGACCAACTCTTGCGTGCGGTACGGGCGGCCCGCGTAATTATACAAATGAATAATGTGGTGCGAGGGTTCGTTGCCGTGTGCATACTGCCCTATAAGTCCGCTAATGTCGGCCGAAACTTCAGAACCGGTCATTTCGGACGGAGCACTGAAAAGGTCGTCGAGCCTTGTGGCCATTTGGCGTTTACCACCAAGCACCTGCGCCAGTCCCTCCACATCGTGCGGCACAAACCACGACCACTGCCAGGCATTACCCTCGCAATAATCATCGTTTCGGTGGGTTGAACTACGCGGGTCGAAGGGCGTACGCCATTTTCCATTGGCCAACTTGCCACGCATAAAGCGTGTTTCGGGGTCCCAATAGTGGCGCCAAGCCTGTGCATAGTTTTTAAAGCGAGTTGCCCGTTCGTTATCGCCTACCGCCTGCGCAAGCAAGGCTACACACCAATCGTTGTAGGCATACTCCAGGCCTTTGGCTACCGACTCGTTTTCAAGGTCAGCAGGCACATAGCCCATGGTTTGGCGGTAGTGGCGTGCCTTGGGCATGATGTATGGGTAGAGCCAACGCGGCACGGCAGGCGCAATGCCGGTGGTGTCGTATTCAGCGGAACGGCAGGCTGCACGGTAAGCCTTTTCGAGGTCAAAACCACGATTGCCTTTAACATAAGCATCGGCCACCAGCGAAACAAAGTGGTAGCCAATCATACAGCCCGTATAGTTAGCTACGCAGTCCCACTTAGGCACAAGTCCGCCATCCTCACCCTTTTGCACAAGCTGGCGGATGTAGGCTGCATTTTCCTGGGGTGCAATAATTGAGAGCAAGGGGTGGAGCGCCCTGAAAGTATCCCACAACGAAAAGAAGGTGTACATAGGGTCGTTTGGATTGCCTTGATGCACCTGCAAGTCGTTACCTAAATAGCGGCCGTCGACATCGGCAAAGAGCGCCGGGGCAAGCTGTGCATGGTAGAGGGCTGTATAAAAGTTGGTTTCGGCATCAGTATCGGTTGTACTTACAGTAATCTTACTCAAGGCATCTTCCCACAAATTATGGGCACGCAAGCGCGTATCCTCAAAATTCCATCCGGGCTGCTCGGCCTTCATATTTTTTTCAGCTCCGGCAGCATCGACTGACGAAATAGCGGCCTTTGCCAACAACTGCTCGCCGGGAGCAAGATCAAAGTAAAACACCAGTTTGCAGCGAGGCTCTTTTTTACCACGGTCAACAATGGTATCGCGCATAGCCTCGAAACGGCTGAAAGGCTTTGAAAAACGAAGGTAAAAATGCACATCCTGCTTATAAGCCCACCAAAGGCTGCTGCGAAAAGCTCGCACGGTTTGACTGTCAACTACCTCGTAGTTCATCTGCAAGTTGGTCTGCTCCTGAATGGCATAGTCCAAATCGAGAATCACTCCCTTCGGTTCCTGCTGACGGCCGGCATAGGTGTAACGGTGCAGGGCCGTGCGCTCGGTAGCTGTAAGTTCAGCCCACACCTGATAGCGCTCGAGCCATACGGCATAATAACCGGGTTCGGCCTGCTCGCGGGCATGGCTGAAAGGCGATGCATAAGCTACCTGCTGCACGCCCGAAGCTTTTTCGCCAATATAGTTGAGGTCGGGTTCGCCGGTAAAGGGCATCATTAAAAAGTCGCCAAAGTCGGCACATCCCGTTCCCGAGAGGCGAGTATGGGCAAATCCGTTCATTAAACTGTCGGAATAATGATAGCCCGAACTGGCATCCCAACCATGTATGCGAGTATCGGGGCCCGGCTGTATCATTCCATGAGGCACTATGGCAGCCGGGGTTGTATGTCCATGGCCACCGGTTCCGATAAACAGATTGACGCGGCTGCACCGGTTGGTTGACTGAGCAGGAAGTAAATGAGGGTGGAATGCAAGCATGAAGAATAAACCTACACCCAGCATCAGCAAACGAAGTTGCGCCATAACGTGCAAACAAAAAGTTTTTGGGGTTATCATTTCAGCAAATCGGCGTGTTTGATGTTTGTACCTTTGACCTTACGGCCGTTGATATACATATTTTTGCGATCGCGGGTTATAACGACCTTGCGGGGTGCACCTCCGTTGGGAGTAGTCAGGTGTAAGGTGGCTTTGTCGAACAGCGGAAATCCAACCTCATAGGTGCAACTCGTGGGGTCGAGGGGATAAAAGCCCAAGGCCGAAAATACATACCAGGCCGACATCTGCCCACAGTCTTCGTTACCACAAAGTCCGGCTGGGGTTGCATGATATAGTTCGTTGAGTATGCGATGCACATAGTGACGCGTACGGTCATTACGGCCAACCCAATTATAAAGATAGGCTACGTGGTGCGAAGGCTCATTGCCCTGGGCATATTGCCCAATCATACCTGTACTGAAGAGAGGCAGCTCAGCATTGGCAGCCGGCACATAAGTAAACATACTGTCAAGGCGCTCGGTAAAACGCTGCTTACCGCCCATGAGTTTTATCAAGCCCGGCACGTCGTGTTGTACTGACCACAAATAGTGCCAGCCATTGCTCTCGCAAATGTGTGACGTGTAGGCATCGGGGGTAAAGTCGGGCTGAAAACTGCCGTGACTGTCGCGCGGTTGCATAAAACCGATAGCTGGATTAAATACGTTGCGGTAGTTAAGTGCACGCTGAGCAAAAATCCGGGCCGTCTCGGTATCGCCCACATGCGCTGCAAGGCGGGCTATGCAAGCGTCGTCGTAAGCATACTCCAGGGTGCGCGAGAGCGACCAGTCGTCGTTGAGTGTAGGCTCCTTTACATCGTAAGGAACATAGCCCAACTTACGGTAAAGACCTATACCTCGATAATTGTCGAGATTAGCCGTCTGTACACACAGGTTGAGTGCTCTGCGCGCATCAATTCCGGGCAACAGCTTGAGTACCCCCTCGGCTATAACCGAAGCAGCATGGTAGCCAATCATCATGTCGGTTTCGGAGGCCCACATGTTCCATACGGGCAAGCGTCCCTGCTGCTCGGCAAAAGCCATCAGTGCGTTAATCATATCTGATGCACGCTTGGGCATAAGCAGCGCATAGAGCGGATGAGCAGCACGATAAGTGTCCCAAAGCGAACAAGTCTCGTAGTTATGCCAACCCTTGGCCTGGTGTATCTGGTGGTCGGCTCCCCTATAACTTCCGTCAACATCTTCAAAAAGTGTGGGGGCTATGAGGGCATGGTAAAGGGCTGTATAGAATACGGTGCGTTGCTCACGTGTGCCTCCTTCTATTTCAATGCGTCCAAGTTCACGATTCCACGCTGTGCGTGCCTCGGCAGCATAAAAATCGAAGTTATCAGTAGGTGCTTCAGCTTGCAAATTACGGGCAGCTCCCTCCCATCCTGTGGGCGAAAGTGCCGTAATAACCGTAAGCTGTGCATCGCCTTTAGCAGCAAACCCCAAATGTGCAATGTAGCCCTTTCCCCCCTGGCGCAAGGCAGCAGTATCGAGTTTCACACTGGCTATCGGTTGCGAAAAACGGGTGCGGAACCATACACGCTGATCGCGTGCCCAGCCATCGGAGTAGCGATATCCCTCAATGGTATAGGCATCAATCTGACGGACGTAGCTGTCGAGCGTTCCATCCCAATTGGTTGCTTTGGCCAAATTGAGTATAACCTCACGCGGCTTTCCGTTTTCAGGAAAGGTGTAGCGCTGAATGCCGCAACGAGGGGTTGCTGTGAGTTCTACAAAAATATCATAGTCGGCCAGGCGTACACTGTAGTAACCGGCACGTGCCGCTTCGTTGGCATGGCTAAAACGCGAATGAACGCCTAACGGAAGCGGTGCTGTGCAGGCCGGCAGTGTGACAGGCATAAAACTGATGTCGTACAAATCGCCGGCACCTGTGCCCGAAAGGTGTGTATGACTGAAACCGGCTATGGTGGAGTCGGGATAGAAGTATCCGGCAATACGGTCCCAGCCCGGAAGTCCATTGTCGGGACTAAGCTGAACCATTCCGAAGGGAGCCTGTGCTCCGGGATATGTATTGCCCGTATAATCAGTACCTATCAACGGGTCGACCTCCGCAGCATAGTCGGCTGCAGCAGGTAGGGTCTGCGCACTTGCCGTAAAGAATACGGCAAGCAGCAGTCCGATTATTGGTATACGCAAATGCATTGAATGTGCTAATCGTTTCGAATAAACTAAATGTAGATAACTGTATAAAGGCATCAATACCCAAATTCAACCTTTGCACCCTTAACCAAGTCGCTGAAGTTAATGAAAGGGGCGCTTTGAACTTGGCCGTCAACACGCAAGGTTTTCCAGTACGGTGTTTCGGCAGCCTTTGATGCTTGTATGCTAATTTGTTTGCCACCGGGCAAACTGATGGTTGCATGGTTAACCAGCGGGGTTCCCACCGCATAGGCATCGGCTCCGGGACAAACGGGGTAGAAGCCCAATGCTGAAAATACATACCAGGCTGAAGTCTGTCCGTTATCTTCGTCACCGCAATAGCCATCGGGGGTTATTTTGTAGAGTTTGTCCATCACCTCACGCAAATGGTACTGGGCCTTTCGCGGCTCACCGGCATAGTCGTACAGATAAATCATGTGTTGAATAGGCTGGTTGCCGTGTGCATAATTGCCCATGTTCATAATTTGCATCTCGCGAATTTCGTGAATAACCTGGCCATAATAAGAGCAGTCAAACAAAGGAGGCAGGGCAAAGACGCTATCGAGCATCTGCACAAAGCCCTTACGGCCACCCATCAGCTCCATTAAGCCTTCGACATCGTGGAATACACTCCAGGTATAATGCCAGGAATTACCTTCTGTAAAGTCTCCACCCCACTTGAGAGGGTTAAAAGGCGTAGAGAAATTACCATCTGCACAGCGGCCACGCATCAAACGCGTAACGGGGTCGAATACCTTACGATAGTTCTGCGCACGCTGTTCATAAAGTGCAATTTCCTTTTTAGGGCGTTTGAGGAATTTACCGGCCTGAGCAATGCACCAGTCGTCGTAGGCATACTCAAGGGTGCGGGCTACATTCTCATTTATCTTAACATCACAAGGCACATAGCCCAAACGATTGTAGTATTCATATCCCTTGCGACCGGTTGAACTTACCTGCGGATGAGAACTGTTGGCGGTTTTAAGCATAGCCTCGTAAAGGGACAGACGCAAAGAGTCGGGAGTAATGCCCTTTAGCATGGCATCGGTTACTACCGAAGCCGAATTATTACCTACCATACAATCGCGATGGCCGGGTGAAGCCCATTCAGGCAAAAAACCACTCTCACGATAAGTATTGAGCAAGCCCTCCTGCATTTGTGCATTCATCTCGGGATAGACCAAGTTGAGCAAGGGAAAAAGACTTCGGAAGGTATCCCAAAAGCCGGTATCGGTAAAGAGACGGCCGCTATATACCTGACCATCGAAGGGGCTGTAATGCACAGGATTTCCTGCAGCATCGTACTCAAAGAATTGACGGGGAAAAAGTACCGAACGGTACAGACAAGAGTAAAACACACGCTTCACATCGGCTGAGGCCTGAATGTCGATACGGCCCAACACTTCGTTCCAACGGGCCTTGCCTGCTTCTTTCTGTGCATCGAAGTTGGGAGCCGAAAGTTCCTGAAGGTTTCGTAAGGCCTGCTGCTCGCTTATAAATGATGAGGCTACACGCAACTCTAAACGAGTGCCACGATGGGTAGGACGGAAAAGAACATAAGCTCCGGTATGATTATCGGTTACGCCTGAACCTTCTACAAATTTACCATTACCCGTCCATAAGCGTACATCGGCAACACAACCTTCGGGGAGTTCGACTACAAAATAGTTTTTAAAGTTATCGGGCACGCCGCCGCTGTTACGAGTGGTATAGCCTACAATACGGTTACCCTCAACCCGAACACTCGACCCGCGGTCGAAGGCATCGACAACTAGAGCTGCAGAATCGGTTTTAGGATAGGTTATGCGGAAACGGGCTGCACGCTCGGTAGGCGTTAGTTCTGCAACTACGTCGTGGTCGGCCAGATATACACTGTAATAATAAGGGGTTGCAACTTCCGACTTGTGCGAATACCAACTTTTGCGTGCCTCTTCGGTTATTTTAGAACCTACTACCGGCATAATAGAGAACTGGCCATAATCGTTTATCCAAGGCGAAGGCTGATGAGTTTGCTTTAAGCCGCGAATATGACGGGCACGATAGGTGTAGGCCCAGCCATCTCCCATTTTTCCGGTTTGAGGAGTCCAAAAATTCATACCCCAGGGCATAGCCACTGCCGGATAAGTGTTGCCCGTAGACAAGGCATAGTCGCTGTCTGTACCAACTAAGGTGTTAACATGAGATACCCAATTGTCTGCTCGAGTACCCAGAAACATCATGGAGAAAACTAAAACTAAAATAAAGCGCATAGTGTGTGAGTTTAATAATAATCGCCCAAAATTACAACGTATTACACAAATATGCAAGAATATCAGGTGGTTTTGATTCTATCACTAGGCATTTAAATGTATTGGCAATTGCACCATATACGGCATACGCTTTCAGTCGTCAACCAAAGTGTAAAAGTTGTTTCAGCCAACCTTTAGGATTTAATAAACAATAGAGCCCACCCCTACGGCTGCAAGATTGTTTGCCGGAGGGGTGGACCTTGAAATAATAAAAAGCGAGTATGCAGATAGAGATGCAACGTTGCTTTGCAACCCTTCAGAATGAACAGAATTTATAATAGGCAGGGAGATGGAAAATGTGTGGGGCACACAACCATTCATAAGTGCTTTGCGCAATAAAAATCCATAGCCCAGGGAGTTGTTATACTGCTTGGGGGTACACCATCCGGAGCAAGTTTACAGCTTCATCTTGCCACTGCGCAACGAATTGGCCACTACACTCACACTGCTCAATGCCATAGCCGCACCTGCAACCATCGGACTGAGTAAATATCCGCAAAGAGGGTAAAGAACACCTGCTGCTATGGGTACACTAACCATGTTGTAAAAGAAAGCCCAGAACAGGTTTTCGCGAATTGTGAGTATGGTGCGTTGAGAGAGCCGGATGGCTTGCGGCAAACGCAGGAGGTCGGACGAGAGGATGGTCATCATGGCTGTTTCGATGGCTATATCGCTGCCTTTACCCATTGCTACGCTTAAATCGGCCTGAGCCAAAGCGGCACTGTCGTTGATGCCATCGCCTACCATGGCCACGCACAAGCCTGTGGCCTGCAGACGCTTAATAAAGCGGGCTTTGTCGGCCGGCAACAAACGCGCTGCATACTGGTCGGCATGCACCTGCCGGGCTACCGAGGCTGCTGTTGCTACCGAGTCGCCGGTAAGAATGCAAGTGCGCACACCTAATTGCTTTAATTCGGCTATGGCTTGAGCCGAAGTTGACTTTACCTCATCAGAGAGGGCCATTATAGCCAGCACGTCTGCCTCGTCTGCCAAAACCACAAGCGTACAAGCCTGAGCAGTCCAACTGTCGGCCTGCATTTGCTGCTCTTCGCTAAAACGGAAACCCTTTTTATCCATCAAATCCATATTACCAATGGTGTACTTCACACCACCAACGGTTCCGACTAATCCTTGTCCGGGCAAAGCCTCAAAGTCTGTTACCGGCAAGAGAGGTTCGTTTTTAAAATGACTGCATACGGCCTCGGCCAGCGGATGTTCGGATAAATGCTCGAGCGAATGGATAATGGCGGGTAAGCCAGAGCGGTCTACAAACATCGCATCGACTACCTCGGGGTGACCGATGGTTATGGTTCCGGTCTTATCGAATACTACAACATCGACCTTGCGGGCCACTTCAAGGCTGCTGGCATCTTTTATCAGAATACCCATATCGGCTCCGCGCCCCACACCAACCATAATGGCTGTTGGGGTGGCTAAGCCCAAAGCACACGGACAAGCTACTACAAGTACTGACACAAGGGCCAGCATACCATGAGTCTGCCCGTCGGTTGGATCGAAAATCATCCACACCAGGCAACTCAGCAGGGCTATCCCTACTATAACCGGCACAAATACTGCTGCTATGCGGTCGACCAGTGCCTGTACTGGAACCTTAGAGCCTTGTGCCTCCTGCACCATGTGCACAATTTGTGCCAGTACAGTATCTTTTCCTACCTTCTCGGCCTGGTAGTGCAGGTTGCCGTTTTTATTGATTGTGCCGGCCATCACGGCATCGCCGGGCTGTTTGCTTACAGGAACGGGCTCACCGCTCAACATGCTTTCATCTACATTTGACCGGCCTTCGATTACACGGCCATCTACAGCTATACGCTCTCCCGGTCGGGCCACCAGCCTGTCGCCTGCTTTAACCTCGTCGATAGGAATGGTCTGCTCGGTACCATCGGGCAAAACTTGTACCACCTTTTTGGGCTGCAGCCCCATCAAGCGGCGCAATGTATGGGTTGTGCGGTGACGGGCACGCGCCTCGAGCATTCGTCCCAACAAGATAAAGGCTGTTATTACGCCGGCCGAATCGAAATAAAGATGAGGCTCTATGCCACGTGCTGCAAAAAAGTGGGGAAAGAAAAGGTTAAAACAGCTATACAAAAAAGCTACAGCTGTGCTCAGTGCCACAAGGGTGTCCATATTCGATGTTCCATGACGGAACAGTTTCCAGGCATTGACGTAAAACTCACGTCCAAACTCATAGAGCGAATAAGCAGCTAACACCATCAGCAGCACGCCCTGCCCCATAAATAAATTTGGCACAATGCTAAGCACCATGAGTGGAACTGCAAGTATCAATGCTCCATAGGCGCGGTTACGAAGTTGTCGGTAGCGCTCTTCGTACGAAGGGATTGAGTTTGCCGAAGGCTGCGAGGCCGATTCGCCGGCCGATGCACCAACTTGCTGCCGGGCGGGTTCCGACGACTGTGCTATAACCAATTCAAATCCCATACACCCCACGGCTACTTGCAAGTCGTGCGGAGTGCACTGGCCTTCGTCGAAGGTTACACGGGCAAAACCCATTGGTAAATTAACATTTACTTCGTGAACGCCCGGTACTGAACGAAGGGCTTTATCAACGTGGGCTGAGCACGAAGCACAGCTCATGCCCACGACCGGATATTGTGCAGTGATCATTCTGAAAATCCTTTATATGCACTGCTGGGGACATCCTCGCTCCAGCAATTGGAGGTTAGCTGATATTAGAGGTTAGAATCGAACGGTGCAAAGGTAGCTAATGGTTTGGAAAATATAGCCGCAGGGAAACATAAATATGCGCAAAATACAGTTTGGTGGCAATGCACATGCCTGCACCTGCACACCCCGGATACCTTGCTAAAGGGCGCGCACACTTGCTGATACAACTGCATGCTGCCTGGGCTAAGAGCGGTTATACACTTGTTTTACGTTGTTTGTGCCACAGCATTGTCCTGCGCCTGGGGGTGGGTGGAAGATGGCATAACTGCCGGTGCCGAAAGGCTTTCAAGCAGTTGGCTGATATCGGCCTGCACCCGGCGATATTGGGGACAGTCGGCATAGGCGGTATATTTGCGCAACATTTCTTCGACCGGTGCAATGGCATGCTGATAGGCGGCAAGCTCGTTTTGCAATTGTACCTCGTGTTCGGCCAACTTGCGAATTTCGCGCTCACGCTCACGCCGCAACATCTCGCACACGCCCGAAAGCAAAGGCACAACAATGCCATCGAACACGTCGTGCCCGCGCATATATAAATAAGTAGTTTGTGGGGTAAGTCCCAGGCTGAGCAATTCGTTGCGCAGGGGTTTATACGTTTTTCGTCCGGCAGGGAACTGGCGTTGCAAGCGGCTCACCTTGGCATTGACGGCATGGCGCACCTTTTGAATTGTCTGTTCGGGATGATGATAGTTTATCTCGTTGAGTTGAACAATGCGGTAAAAGTCGTACATCGAGAATTGTTTATACTCTCCATAACGATAGCACCACACATTCCATACAAATAGCGGCCAGACAACTTCAGAGTACTGTTTCAAAAAGGTTTCAAAGTCGAAAATAGGACGGTCGTTAAGTGTAGCCATCACACATACCGACTGCAAAGCCGGGGCATAGCACTGAAAGTTCTCGATGGCATATACATAGGTGTGAAACACATAAGGATTGGTACACACCTCGTGCGACGAGGCTGTAAGTCCTTGCATCAGATAGTCGTAGTCGGCATCTACACAGGCTATCATGCAACGCCCCAAACGCTGTCCGAGTTCGTTGGCCAATGCCATTTTTTTACCTTTACACAGCGAGGTTTTCGAGGGTAACATCACCTCAAAATAACGCTCGCTGTTCTCAAGCGGACGCAGCAGGTTGCTCCAAAAGAAAACATCATCGTAACTCTCCACATAGGCCACAATTCGCTGGCGGGCCTTCCGTCCGCTGAGTTTATTCATGGCCTCAATGTAGTCGCTGCTAAGTTGTTGCCTAAGCTTTTTCATGACATCCGTGCGGTTAGTTTACTGAAAAATGCAGGACACTCCCATGCACCCTGCAAGAGTTATTACGGCATTTTAAACTATAGTGTAATGTCGCTTACCTCGGTCACGGCATCTTCCCAGCCATCCATAATCATAGCGGGTGAATGGGTTGTGAGTAACATTTGTGCCTGGGGGTTCAATTCGCGCACAATGCTGATGAGTTGTTTCTGCCATTCAAAGTGCAGGCTTGCCTCGGGTTCGTCCATAAAGAGCACGTAAGGTTCCTGGTCCTCGGTCAGTACTGTCAGCAGGATGAGCAGCATTTGCTTTTCGCCACTCGAAAGCACATAAGGCGAAAGTTTTTCGTCGTACTGCAAAAAGGCGAGTTCGTTGCTTGTACGGTCGATACGCTTACCAGTTTCGGCAAACAATTCGTCTACAATATCCAAAAAGCGGTTCTTAAGGTTGGCAGCCTCCATAGCTTTAACTCTTGCCTCGGGGTCGCCACTGGTAAGCAGGCTTATCATGCGGTTACCCACATTCACCTGATAGTCCAGGTAACGGCGCTGCACCAGGTAAAGTTGCCAGTCGAGTTCGGTTACTATACGCGCATCGTTAAGACCGCCAATAGGTTCGGCAGCAATAATTTTACGGTCAAAACTTCGCAGCACATCGTAGCGTATGCTGGTTGCATCGCTTTGGTCAAACTCAACTTTTACACCCATACGGGTACCTCCAACGATTTCGCCTGTCGAAGGCATCACCCGCAGGTGCTGCACGAGTTTGTTGAGTATGGTACTTTTGCCTGCACCATTACGGCCACTAAGAACATTGACATCGGGGCGCAATTCCCACACAATGTGCTTGTGGCCCGCCCAAAGGCTGTTTATCTCAATTCTGCGGATAAAATTGGCATATTTAATCATAACTGGAGGTTTTAAGGTTAGTGGCAAATGTACACACTTTCGAGCAGCCCTACAAACCTAAAAGCAAAATTCATCGATTAAAAAGGTAAGTTAGTCGAATTTTAGAGGCAAAAAGCACACAAGGATTAAACCTTGTACAAACTTTTACATCTGAATGTCAAAAAGCCAACACGGAATGTCCTGAATTTTACACCCCCTACCCTACAGGCATTGGCCATACATTAACGACCAAACAATCATTTAGTCAATGAAACGATTACTCTTTATCTGTTTCCTGTCGCTTGCGCTCTTTACAACAGCATGGGCACAACGGCTCATCATCACCGGCACGGCTCTCGACACGAAATCGAAGCATCCCGTAAGCTATGCATCTGCTGCCCTTTTGCGTACCGACAGCACTGTTATTACTTCTACAACAACCGACGACAACGGAAACTTTAGTTTAAAAGCGCCGGCAGGCGGACGCTACATCGTTAAACTTTCGTACGTAGGTTTTTCTACTGCTACACAACCGGTAGAACTTACCGCTACAACCGATTCCATACACATAGGCAACTTGCTGATGGAGTCGGACGACAATATTCTGGGCACCGCTACCGTTTCGGTTACGGCTTCGCGTGTTGAACAAAAGGAAGATACCACCATGTTTAATGCCACTGCCTACCGTGTGCCCGAGGGCTCCACGCTCGAATCGCTCATCAAGCAACTTCCGGGTGTTGAAATCGGTGACGACGGCTCTATTAAATGGAATGGTAAAACGGTCAACGAATTTTTGATTAACGGCAAAGACTTTTTCAAGGGGGATACCGAAACGGCTATGAAAAATTTGCCCACCGATTTGGTAAGCCGTATCAAAGCTTACGACAAGAAAAGCGACTATGCCGAACAAACCGGGGTTGACGATGGCGAAGAAACTACCGTACTCGATATTACTACCAAGCGCGAACTCAACGAATCGTGGATATTAAACGCCGACCTGGCCTATGGTAATCACGACCGCTACTCGGGCCGGTTCTTTGCTACACGCTTTACCGACTTGTCGCGTATCATGGCCTTTGGATCGGCCAATAATACCAACGACAAGGGCTTTGGCGGACACCGGGGCTGGGGCGGCGGTGAGCAAGGCCTGGTTGCATCGAAAATGGCCGGCTTGAGTTTCTCGTGGGAGAATGGCAAAAAGAAACGCGAGGCCGGACGTCTGGAATTGGACGGAGACTTGCGCTACAGACACCGCAGCACCGATGCACTCATTTCGTCAAACTCCGAAACCTTTCTGACTTCGGGCAACACAAACTCATTTGTCAACGCTTGGAACCACTCTATAAAGAAGTCGACCAACGTGAACACAAACTTCCGCCTGGAATGGAATCCTGACTCGATGACAAATATAACCTTCAGGCCTACATACTCTTATTCCGAATCGGAAAATAGCGGTACCTCGCTCTCGGCAACCTTTAACGACAATCCCTTCGGACTGCCTGGCATCACAAATCCGCTCGACAGCATCATGGCCGAGGATGCCCTGCTCAACCATCCCGAACTCTACGCCATCATGGTGAACACCAACCGGCGACTCTCGCTGAGCGACAGTAAGACTCACAACGTGAGTGGTACACTCAACATGGTACGCAGATTTAACAACAAAGGCCGTAACCTGTCGTTACGCTTCAAAGGCGGATACAGCAAAACGGAGTCGAACTCCTTCTCGATATCTAAAATCAACTACAACCAAAACACCGGACGCCCCAATAGTTTCTTGAACCAATACAGCACCACGCCATCCAAGAGCTATAACTACGATGTCCGCCTGGGATACGTTGAACCTATCGGCAAAAATTGGTATGCCGAGGCACGCTACACCTTTGGCTACAAATACAGCGACTCAAACCGCTCGCGCTACAACCTCGACTCGCTTGCCTATGAACCTTACGCATCGCTCTTTCCCGAATTTGCAGCCTTTGGCGACCCCGACAACCATCCGGTCATCGGTTCGTTGCCCAATCGCGACGATGTGCTTAACTACGTGCGCGACCTGAACAACTCGCAATACGCTACCTACAAATATTTGGACCACACAGCCAATGTAGGCATCCGCTACAACTCCGAGGCCATCCGCTTTAATGCCGGTGTTGACTTTAATCCCGAAAAAACTAAAATGGAATACAACCGTCCGGGACAGCACATCGACACGCTCATCACACGTAATGTGTTCAAGGTTTCGCCGCAAATACGCTTCCGCTATAAATTTTCCAAAACCAGCCAACTCGACATCATTTACCGCGGTTATTCTTCGCAACCTTCAATGACCGACCTGCTGGCCGTAGTCGACGACTCCGACCCGCTGAATATATCAATGGGTAACCCAGGACTTAAACCCTCGTGGAATAACCGGGTACGTGCTTACTACAACACCTATGTTCCGGCCAAGCAATTTGGTCTGATGGTGGGCGGTTTCTTCGAGCAAACCAATAATGCCATATCGAACCGACTGGTTTATGACGAAACGACCGGTGTGCGCTACACACGTCCCGAAAACATTAATGGTAACTGGAACGGACGCACCTGGCTCATGCTCAACAGTGCACTGGGCAAACAAAAACTCTTTAACATCAGCTCGTATACCTCGATTAACTTCGACCACTCTGTAGGTTATATCAGCACCATGAACAAGGAGCAGCAACCCCAATCTATGGGCAACCTCCTGACACTTCCTACTGCAAGCCAGGCCACTACCGACCGTAACTACGACTACTACAACAAGTTCTTCAACAATGCCTCATCGCAAAAGAACACCACACGCACGGTTGGCTTTGACGAACACTTGAGCTTGTCGTATCGTGCTTCATGGTTTGATGTCGGACTGCTGGGACGCCTAAACTACCAGCACGCACGTGCTTCAATACAAAACCAGGCAAACATGGATACCTGGAACTTTGCCTATGGGGCAAACGCTAACTTTATGTTCGACTTTAGCTTGAGCATCTCAACCGACCTGCGCATGACTTCACGCCGCGGCTATACCGATGCAGCCATGAACACGAACGAACTGGTTTGGAACGCTCAAATTGCCCAGTCCTTCCTCAAAAACAAGGCAGCAACCATTAGCATTCAGTTCTACGACATCCTGCAAAAGCAAAGCAACATCAGCCGTACGCTTACTGCAACTCAACGTACCGACTCGTGGAGCAATGCCATCAACTCGTACTTCATGGTACACTTTATCTACAAACTGAACATCATTAACGGCAAAGTACAAGGCAAAGACCAGCAAAAAGGCGAACGCATGGGGCCTCCCAATATGCGAGGCCATGGTGGCATGCCTCACCGCATGGGACGTCCTATGCACATGATGTAAACCTGAACAGCCTGTAGCCTTTATCCAAAAGCGGCTTGGGGAGTAATTTCCTCCACAAGCCGCTTTTCTGTTTCCTTCAAAAACTTTTACCCAAACAAATCGGGCAAGTTGTTTAGTCAATCGTAAAATATAACGTATCGCCATACGTGGTACCCATGCCGTTGGCTGCAAACGATACTGCAAAATATTTGCCCGGTTTAAGCGGACGGGTTACTGCTGTAAAAGTTTCGGCCGGAGCCGGGGCTAACGCCTCAACACGCAAAGTGTCGTTACCATATTTAAAGCCACACTTTACAAGCGGACTGTTGGGCGAGGCTAATACTTGCCCCGACATAAGGGCTGAATCGGCTTCAACCACCACCGCAAGACTCTTGACCGTGGGCAGAAAAGGCTGCTCGCCACTGCGGTCTTCGCCACAGGAGGCTACAAGAGCCGAAACAACGAATAGCGATACTATCGGGAGTAAATGCTTCATATATTTTCGGTATAAAGAAATAGAATACGACGTGTATGGGGCTTTACAGCCACGCGGCTGTCGGGACGTTCGTTTACGAGCCACACAATGCCGGTTTCATCTTCGACAACAAGGGCTGCTAATTTTTCAATACGCGAACGGCGACGGTTGGTGAGGTAATCACTCACAAGTTGAGTACCTTTCATGCCCAGCGGACTGAACCGATCGCCCGCCATAACCGAGCGCAAATGCAAACTTCCGCACAGGCTGTCGGCATCAATTGCCACACAATTGGGCTGGCGGGGTATCACAAAACCGACATCGCGCAAACAACTTTTCCAACCAATACGCAAGCCGTTAACTTCGGCAAAAAAGCCTTCTTCTTCAGGCAAAGGCAACAAAGCTATCCGCTGGGGTTTAGCCTGTAGCTGCAAGGCCGCAGCCGTACGGGTCAACAGCCATTCGCCAGCCTCAAGCAGAGCGCCTACTCGCATATTGGCAGCTTCGCGCACCTGTTCGGCATGAAAACCATAAGGGGTAAGCACTTCGTGCAACAGGGTAGCTTGTGCCGGTGCAGCCTTGAGTTTGTCCATATTAATGGTCAAACACTTTCCGTCGGCACTTTGATCGGTTATCGTGTCCAGCAGCATTTTCAAGCCATAGCTGTAGATTGTTTCAGCCTCAGTCAAGCGTCGTGCCGTATCGTGGAGTGTACGTTCAATTTGCGGATTGAGCTGCCGCAAAAGGGGGATTACTTCATGACGCACCCTGTTACGGCGATAGCGGGTATCGGCATTGGTACTGTCGGTTACATAGTGCTGCCCCCGCTTGTCGAGATAGTCAATAATCTGGCTGCGCGACCAGTTTATCAAGGGGCGCACAACCCCCGGTCTTTCGGCTGCTATGCCTGTCAAGCCGTGCAGTCCGGTACCGCGTATGAGGTTCAGGAGCAGGGTTTCGGCGTTGTCGTCACGGTGATGGGCCACAGCTACTGCCTCAAAGCCATGTTCGCGGCAAAGTTGGGCAAACCATTCGTAGCGCAAACGCCGTGCAGCCATCTCGATGCTTTCGCCAGTAGCGGCAGCCTGTGCCTGGGTATCGAAGTGGGCCACATAGAGCGGAACCTTCTGCTCCCGGCAAAGTTGTTGCACAAAGGCTTCGTCGCGGTTGCTCTCCTCGCCACGCAAATGAAAGTTGCAATGGGCAGCGGCCTCGGCCTTGCCTTGCTCAATCAGGTATAGCAACAAGGCCACAGAGTCGGCGCCTCCGCTAAGTGCTACCAGCATAGTTCAGTGTTTAGCATTGTTCTTTTAATAAGCAACTTCAACCTCAAAGCCTGCTTGTTTTACGAGTTCGGCAATATGGTACAATTCCTCACGGGTGGCTTTGAGCAAGTCGGGGTCGGGAGTTTCACGGTCTATGGTATATACCATCACGCTCTGCGGGCGTATACGCTTCAAGGCTTCAATCCAGGGCAGCACGTATTGGTCGGTGGTATTGTCTACACTCTGCCCCTGGCTCGTGCCTTTCATAAAGAGCGACTGCACAATGACATGTCCTTCGAACTTTTCGAGTGTTTCGATAATCTGCTCTACGCTGTAAGCTCCAGTAGGGCGGTCCACCCGGCTGATATAGTCGGCCGAAACGGTGTCGAGTTTCAGGATATTGTTGTCTACCTGCAGCAGGGCTGCATACACTTCGGGGCGCATGGCCAGTGTGGCATTACTGAGCACACTTACCTTGGCATTGGGGCAATAGCGGTTGCGCAGTTCGATTGTATCGGCAATAATTCCTGCAAAATCGGGGTGCGCTGTGGGTTCACCATTACCGGCAAAGGTAAGTACATCGGGCAGTTGGGCTGCAGCAACCATCTGTTGCAGTTGTTTTTCGAGTGCCTGTGCCACTTCTGTACGTGTGGGGCGTTTTTGACGGGGGCGATGGTTTTGGTTAAAGCCGCATTCGCAATACACACAGTCAAAGGTACACACTTTACCATCGGCAGGCATCAGATTGATACCTAACGAAAGGCCCAGCCGGCGGCTATGTATCGGGCCAAAGATGGGCGAAGGGAAGATAATGCCCTTGTGGCCCTTGTTTTCAGGATAACCGTTAGACATATTGAGAGATTTAAACAACAATGCGAAGATACAAAAAAGAGACTTTCCCGCCATGCAGGAAAGCCTCTTTTTATTCGGATTGTAAAGCGGAATTGCTCGAAACGCACAATTAGTCGTTCTTGACAGCAGTACGCTTCTCCTTGATGCGAGCCTTCTTACCCGTCAAGTTACGCAGATAGTAGAGTTTAGCACGACGTACCTTACCTACCTTGTTCACCTCGATGCTATCGATGTTCGGCGACTCGATGGGGAAAATACGTTCTACACCTACGGTTCCAGACATCTTGCGTACAGTGAAACGCTTCTTCTCCTGATGACCGGAAATCTTGATAACAACGCCGCGATACAACTGGATACGCTCCTTGTTACCTTCGACGATTTTGTAAGCTACGGTTACGGTGTCACCTGCCTTGAACTGGGGGAACTGCTTGCCGGTAGCAAACGCTTCTTCAGCAATCTTAATTAAATCTGCCATTGTAATGGTTTTTTAAAATATTGTTGTCCGTCCCGGCTCAGCTTAACGGGGAACTCTGCATCCCGACAGCGGCTGAGCGGAAAAGCGGTGCAAAATTACGGCTTTTCATACACTTGACCAAGTAAAATGCCAAAACTTTTTGATTGATAGCACTTATTTGAGCTATAAGGCGGAAGCAACCTACAGATAATGCACTAATAAACTTACATCCTTCAAACAGATTGCGTAATTTTGCACACATGGATACTCTCGAACTCTTTAAACCTAACGACTGCGTGCCCCTTGAACTACCCTTTGCCGACGAGGGGGTACGGGCGGGTTTTCCTTCGCCTGCACAGGACTATATGGAAAACTCCATCGACTTGAACCGCGACCTGGTATCGCACCCCGAAAGTACGTTCTACGCCCGCGTAGCTGGCGACTCGATGATTGATGCCGGACTCAGGCAGGGCGACATCCTAATTGTCGACAAAAGCCTTGAGCCACGCTCGGGCGACATTGCCGTTTGTATTGTGAATGGCGATTTTACCGTTAAGACGCTCGAACTGCATGCCGACCACGTGGTGCTCTTGCCAGCCAACGATCGCTACAAACCGATGGTGATCTCTGAAACCGACTGTTTCGAGGTGTGGGGGGTTGTTACTTACGTTATTAAGCCTACGCGCCGACGCGATTAAGAACAAAGGTTTTGTCATATTGCCATGTACGGAATTATTGACTGCAACAACTTTTTTGTAAGCTGCGAACGGGTATTTGCGCCGGCGCTCAAAGGGGTGCCCGTTGTAGTGCTTTCGAACAACGATGGCTGTGTGGTGGCACGCAGCAACGAGGCTAAAGCCATGGGAATTGCTATGGGAACACCTTATTTTAAGGTGCGCCATCTGGTCAAGGAGGGACTGCTGCACGTACGCTCGGGCAATATGGTGCTCTACGGCGATATGTCGCGCCGAGTGATGTCGCTGGTACGCAAACGGGTGCCGCGTATTGAGGTTTACAGCATTGACGAGTGTTTTATGGACCTTGAGGGAATTGACAAACTCGAAGACTTTGGAAGGGAACTGGCCCAAATGGTCGAAAAGTGGACGGGCATTCCTGTGAGCATCGGCATTGCACCCACCAAAACGCTGGCTAAAATGGCCAGTCGCTTTGCAAAAAAACACAAGGGATACAAGGGCTGTTGCCTGATTGATACAGACGAAAAACGACTCAAGGCGCTCAAATTGACTACCGTTGACGATGTGTGGGGCATCGGCCGGCGCATGAGCGAAACGCTGCACAGCCTGCAAACACACACGGCCCTACAGTTTACCGAATGGAGAGTGGAGCGGGTGCGACGCTGCTTTGCACTACCGGCGGTACATACCTGGAACGAACTGCAAGGACTGGCGTGCATCAAACTCGAAACACCTGCGGCTAAACAGAGCATTACATCGTCGAGGTCGTTCAAGACACCTATCGACGACTTCGAAAAACTGCATGCGCTGGTAGCTGACTTTTGCGCGCTCTGCGCTGCTAAATTGCGCAAGGAAAAGAGTGCTGCACGTACCGTAACTGTATTTATACGCACCGACCGCTTCAGGCCCGACCTTCCGCAATACAGCAATGCGGCTTCGGTACAGCTCGATGTGGCTACCAGCGATGTGCGCGAAATTGCCAGTGCTGCCACCCGGGCGCTCAAGGATATTTTTAAACCTTACTTTGGCTACAAAAAGGCGGGCGTGGTGCTTACTGAACTCTCAAACATGGCGGTGCAGGGAAACCTGTTCGACCCCATTGACCGCCAAAAGCAGGCAAGGCTGCTCCAGGCTATCGACCAAATTCACCTGCGCATGGGCAGCAAAGCGCTACAGGTGGCCTCGCAAGAGCCTTATGCCAACGCCATGAGCCATGAATTTCGTTCGCCAAACTACACCACGAATCTCGACGATATTATTGTGGTGGACTGAGGCTGACTGTCGGACTTACCCACCCTACTTTCGAAAAAACACTAAGCCGTGTAAAAACGTCGACATGCTAATGTAAGATGTTTTACACGGCTTTGGGGTTTTAGAGAGGCTGACTTTCGGACTTTTTTGGGGGAAGAAGGGCATCAGCTTTCGAAGAAACTACCTTCAGGCTGATGGAATTGTATGTTTAACAAATGCTATTACCAACCCAAATATAACGTATTGTATTAAATATTCCTTAATAAATGGATTTTTCAAGTACTTTGCATTGCATAGTACCACCCTTATACATACCTTTGCGGTGTAAAGATTAAGCGGCAAGGCCTACGGGTGGTGTCGAACAACTTTCCGGAAGGTTGCAATACCCGCCCAAACGGCTGCTTCCGAAGTGTTAGAAAACAAATTGTAGAACCATGAATGTAGACAATGCCAAATCTCAAATGCGCAAGGGCATGCTTGAATATTGCGTGCTGCTGCTCCTGAGCCGCGAGGCAAGCTATGCCAACGACATCATCACTCGCCTCAAGGAATCGGGACTGATGGTGGTTGAAGGCACACTCTACCCCTTGCTCACCCGGCTCAAGAAGGACAACTTGTTGTCGTACGAATGGCGCGAGTCGAACCAGGGTCCTCCCCGCAAATACTACGCGCTAACACCTCAGGGACAGTTTTTTTTGAACGAACTGGATGCAGCATGGAACGAACTGGCTCGTACTGTGACGTTGCTCAAAGACATTGTTCCACAACTTCCACCTCCTGCTCCACAAACTCCTACTTCACCTACCGAGGCTTAAACCCGCAGTTTATAGCTACTAAAGTTCAAGGTGTTTTACCTCAATACCTATACTTATGAAAAAGAATATTACCATTAACTTATGCGGGCAACTCTATGCCATTGACGAGGATGCCTGCAGCTTACTCGAACAATACCTTGACAACATGAAGCGCTACTTTAGCCAACGCGAAGGTGGCGACGAGATAGCCGACGACATTGAGCACCGAGTGGCCGAAATCTTTGCCGAACTTAAGGAGCAGGGCGTCGAGGCCATCTCTATCGAGGCTGTCGAAAACATTATTCATCGCATTGGTAACCCCGAAGAACTGGAGGACGAAGACTACGAACCATCCGAAACTGACAGCAAGCAGACTACCGATAATGCACAAGCAGCAAACAGTGCCTCGGCCAACGGCGCTACGCCTCCGCCACCGCCTCATAAGTCGGCCTTTAGTTCTTTCTTTGCTACCCGCAAACTCTATCGCGACCCCGACGATATGATGCTGGGAGGTGTCATAGCGGGTATCTGTAAATATTTTGGCGGTACTGACCCCTTGCCCTGGCGCATTCTGATGGTGCTGCTGGCCTTTGCATCGCTCTCAACCATGGGCATCATCTACCTCATTGCCTGGGCGCTTATTCCGCTGGCCTCGACGGCCGAAGAAAGGCTCTTGATGCAAGGAAAACCCATTAACCCGCAATCGCTCAACGAGGAGCTGATGCGCTGCGCCAGCAAGGCAAACGATTACCTGCACTCGCCCAATGTACAGAGCAAAGCCAGCGGTTGCATGGGCACGCTCCTCTACATTCTGGTGTTCTTGCTCAAACTTGCCGGACTCGTTGCTGTGGCCCTCTTCCTGCTGTCGGGAGTTTTCATGACCATTATGCTGGGCATACTAACCTTTGGCAGTGCTACCATACTGGTTACAAACAACATGGTTGAGACGGAGTTTGTTGAAATGCTGAACACTGCGCACTACCTGTCGTGGGAATTATGGGGTATTGCCATTGCCGGATTTACCTGTCTGGGCATCGTATTCTACAGCCTTATCCGATCGCTCATCAAACGGCCTACCGACAAGTGTCTGAGCGCCGGCACACGCACCACGCTCATCATTATCGGCCTGCTGTCGGCCGTTACCTTTATCACACTGTGCACCGTGGTAGGCTTGCAGGTTAAACAATTGGAGTACAACAGCAACCATAAAAACGGATACTATCTGCAACAATACGACCGCGAACGGCTGGCAAGAAACAACTGGCAAATCATAGCCTTTGACAACTGCAACGACAGCGGACAACTCTATTTTAAAGAAAACTTTGCCGATAAGGGAAGGATAAGCTACTTTCTGTTTGAAAAAGGGGGGAAGCCCTCGGAGATGCGGGCACAGATTGAACGCACACAATACCTGAAGCCCGGCCGTTACCGCCTTGAGGCAATGGGCTGGAGCAGCTGCCCAGGTGCCTATATATACGCACGCAGCTCGAAAAAGGTGGTTGCCTGCGAAGAACTACCGGCTACCGACGGCAATTTTGAAGGCAATTTGCAAAAAATGTCGCACAAGGAATTGGCCCGCACGGCCTTCTTCGACGACTCGCTGACCGTTGAACAATACGACACCATGAAGCAATTGGGCTTTGGCTCCTGGAGCTATGTACAGTCGGCCACCTTCGATCATCCGGGCGGCTCCATTGAATACGGAATAACCAACCTGCCCGAAGTGGTGGGGCTTGAGGGAGGCCGCGAAGGCGCCTGGAAGTTTGCACTGCACCAATTGCGCATCGAACCAGTCGACACCAACGAAAAAATCCAATAACCGACCAACATGAACACATTGAAATCTAACCGATTTACCCCCCCGAAAATGAACAAGCCTTTTGTACTTGCCTTAATGGGTAGTGCACTCTGCTGGACACCGATTCAAGCACAAGCCGACCATACCCGCTACCCCATCAAAGGCACTGTTTGCGACTCTGTGAGCCGCCAGCCCGAAGCCTTTGCCCCCATACGTCTGCTGCAAACTGGCAACAAACGCGTTGTAACGGCAACACAAACCGATGTACAAGGAAAATTTGTGTTGCAGGCACCAGCCCCAGGCAATTATACCCTTGAAGCTGTAGTAACGGGGAAGAGGCCGCTACGCCACCAACTGCTCGTGGAGGAAAACATGCCCAAGGGCCTGACACTTGATACTTTGCTCACAGCCGAATATACCAACTCGCTGAATACAGCTACCATAACGGCACAAAAAGTGATGGTGAAGGCAGACATCGACAAGATTACCTACGAAGCTGCCGACGACCCTGAAACCATGAGCAAGTCGACCCTCGAAATATTGCGCAAGGTTCCTATGGTTACCGTCGACGGTGATGACAAAATCAAGGTGAATGGCAACGCAAGTTTCAAGGTTTATGTAAACGGAAAGCCCAATCAAATGATGTCGTCCGACCCTTCGACGGTACTGAAGGCATATCCGGCTGCCAACATCGAAAAAATTGAAGTCATCACTAACCCCGGGGCTAAATACGATGCCGAAGGCACGGCTGGCGTGCTTAACATCATTACCAAAAAACAAACAGCGCTGTCGGGCTATCAGGTGATGCCGGCTTTCCAAATAGGGTTACGACAGATGTTCGGCGGATTTTGGGCCACACTTGCGTTTGGTAAATTCTCGCTATCGGCCAACTATGCCGGAGGTAAGGCCTGGAACATGGACTACCAAAACAAGCTGGAACGCGAAACCTTTGATGATGCTGTAAACCACTTGTGGAAAAATGAGAGAAACGTACAACAACACAATGCCAACCACATGGGGCAACTTGAGGCCAGCTACGAAATTACACCCAAGGATTTGCTGAATGTTTCGGCCGGATTTTACAAGTATAAACATACCAAAAACATACTGACCGATGCTCGCATGCTCGATGCAACCGAACTGTTGCGCTACGGCTATAAGATAAACGGAAAGGAGCGATACTCTTCGTTTGGTATGAATTCATCGGTCGACTATCAACACCAGTTCTCACCGCAGCAACATCTTACTCTTTCGTACCGACTGGACCACTCGCCTAACGAAATGCACCGAACCGACTACTACCAGCCTTTGACCGAGAGTGTAACGGCATTGCAACTCGAAGACCGCCGCGTTAATCCCGACAACCTGAGTAGCGAACATACGGCACAAGCTGACTTCAGCACCCAAATTGCCCAAAAGCACGACTTGTCGGTTGGTTTAAAATACATTTATCGCCTAAACCGAAGTAACTACTCAGAATGGACACGGCAGGCAGGCTCAGAGCAGGATTTTGGTGCTGCAAACAGCCAATCATTACGCTACCGTCACCACAGCAACATCGGGGCAGCCTATGCCGAATACATCCTCAGACTAAATAAGTGGTCGCTCCAAACGGGTAACCGGGTGGAGATGTTCCGTGCAACAGTAAACTATCCCGACGGCAAACGACCGGGCTTTAACAGCACCCGTACCAACTGGGTGCCGCAAGTGGCCGTAGCCTTTAAACCAGGCACTACAAGCCAACTGCGTGCCAACTACAACCTGCGTCTGAACCGTCCGAACATCGACATACTATCGCCACACCAGCTATGGATAACTCCGGAGCAAGTGTCGTATGGTAATCCGGAACTGAGCAACACCACGACGCACAACCTGGGACTGAACTATAGTTTGTTTAAGCCCGGATTTTCGCTCAACACCTCGCTGACCTACGCCTTCTCGAACAACGAGGTTGTTAGCTACTCCTTTCTTGACGGAAATACACAGCACACCACTTACGGAAACTTTTTGCACAGCAAGCAAACCACGCTGTCGGTTTATATGCAAGGCAAACTGTCAAAAACTACCAACTTCTCGCTGAATACAACGGGCACCTATTCGGACTTTAAGTCGAAGGTGACGAACGAGGAAAACTCAGGCGTGAATGCACACATCAGCTGCAACGTAGAGCAACAGCTGCCGGGCAGCCTGCGCCTAATCCTTTGGGGTGGAGGCGGCAGCCGTGGAATTCAATTACAGGGCAAAGGATCGAACTATTACTACTATGGCTTGACACTGACCTGGGAAACGCTCAAGGAAAAACGCCTGGGCATTCAACTGGCTGCACATAACTTTGCACAAAAGCATCAGCGCAATTTCACTACAACCCGCACCCAACAGTTTGTGCTACGCAACATAGACCGCTACGAACCCTGGAACGTTAACATCACGCTCCGCTACCGACTGGGTACGCTCAAAGAGGGCATGAAAAAGGTGAGAAAGAGCATTGAAAACACGGATGTACGCAGCACCAATAACAATCAGCAACAAGGCATGGGTAGCATGTAAACCACCAGACATTTGCTGCATACTTGCTGCAACCTTCTGAAAATAAGCCAAGCCCGGCCTCCTTGTTTGGAGTCGGGCTTGGCTTGCTTTATACCACTGACTTTTATCGTTATTGCTACACCAGGTAACTACATTGGCCAATGGCCCTGAGCAGAAGGATACACCATAACTGCACAAACCCGGCTTACGGCATAAACTACGACTTGTAATTATTGTTCTACTTTAAAAAAAGGCGATAGTCGGCTATCGTTTTTCTGCTTGGTGCGACAATATTTTCGATGAAAGAGCTTAAAGAAAAAGAAGTCCGCTTCGGGTATTTTAGATACCTAAAACGGACTATCTCGCATAAGCTACAAAAAATTATTATTTGCCGATGGGTTGAATTTGTCGGCGTACTCCTTTAGATATTTCTACAAACAGGTAGTTGGGCTTGTTTTCACGAACTTGCTTTTCTACACTCTTAAACTTACGGTTGGCATACTCCTTCGATTTTTCAAAGGTAAGCCGCGACATCTCGCTTTGAGATTTTCCGGTTAATGTGGAGTCAAGTTTCTCATCGGGAAAGTAGTCGTCGAGTTCAACGTCGCCAATCATCGTAGTTTCCAAAAAGTTAAGATGCTGCAGTTTGGAGTCGGTGTAATATCCTACGAACATATGCCCGGGAATCTGCACAAGGACTGGCGTAATGTTAATTGCACGAAGCAAAGAAGCAAACAATACGCTGCCGTCTACACAGTTGATTTGCGAGGAATTGAGGGCATCTTCAAAAGTGCGTACGCGCTGAGCGTAAACCACATTACTCGAAAGACTTGAATAGGACACTGAACTATAGCGAAAGTGGCGGCGCTGAAGCACATTCCACAAGGCATAGACTTGCTTATCGACTGCTGCCTCAGTACCCACCTGATAGCCTTGAAAACGGCGGACTATACGGGTGTTGAGTGCCTCGCGCAGTACCTTATCAATCAAAGGATTTTCCTCATTAACATAAGCTGCATAAAACATTCGGGTACTGACATAACGGCTTTTGCCATTAGGTAACGGGCTTTTGTATCCTAACAAACACTCATTGATGCTCCGCACTGAGAAGGTACGCATCTTTTGTCCTAAATCTTTGCCGTTTACTTCAACATTTGCCACAACGCTGATAGGCTCTGCCTGCTCGTTGTTACGCAAACGGTCGTAACGCCACAGTACGTCCGGATAAATGATATAAACGGAGTCCTTTTCGGGCAAGACAAAGGTTGATACGGAATGAGCATAAAAGGGTGTTTCGCCTAGCTCAATATACACCATACTGTTGGGGGCCGTGCTTTTTAGCTTGATGGCTATGCACGACTTTGGATTACCCAAACAATTTCCCGACATGGGTTGTATTATCTGAGCATTGGTTGTGGCTACCGAAAGTATGGCCGAAGGAAATATATTTCCTCCCAAAGGGTCGACCAACTCGTAATCGTCAGTAAAAGGGCGCCGTATAACCACATAGGTAATGGCACTGACCAAAAAGACCAGTCCCAACACCACCATCGCAATCTTAAAAACCAGTTTGCGACGCTTGGCTATGTCTAACGGAGTGAGCATAACGGCTAAAAACTACTGAGGGTATAAAGATAAACAACTGCTGCTGGAATGGCTAAAAGCGAAGAGTCGAAACGGTCGAGCATGCCACCATGCCCGGGAAGTAAATTACCACTATCTTTAATGCCAAGCTGACGCTTGAATAAACTCTCTACAAGATCGCCCCAAGTGCCAAAGACACAAACAACTAAACCTAAACCCATCCAATGGTGCAAAGGCATGACTTCGGGAAAGACCTGAGCAAGCACTACTGCCACCGCCAAACAGAGCAAACCGCCCCCGATACTACCTACCCACGACTTGTTGGGCGATATGCGCTCAAACAACTTGGCGGGAAACTTTTTGTGCAAAAGCGAACCGCAAAGGTAGGCACCACTATCGCTCGTCCAAAGAAAGATAAACACACTCAACGGATAGACATACTCGTAACTTACGCTATTGGCAAGGGCATCGTAGCGAAAAGCCAATACTGCTATCATGGCAAAACCTAAAGCCACATAAATTTGCGAGGCAAAGGCATAAGCCCAGTTCTTCAAAGGATCGGGCTTGCGGAGGTATAACTCGCTCACTAGCAGGTAAATAACCGTAATAAGATACGGCAGGAATGCACGTGAGGGGACTAATTCGGCTGCATAGCCGGCTACTGCCAAAAAGAAGTAGACCGATGCAACCGTCGTAATAAAGCGATTGACCGAAGCGCCTGCATGGTTGTTAACATTGGTTGCAAACTCCCAAGTTGTAGCTCCCGTTATAAGCGCAAAGAGGAGTACAAAGGTCAATGGCGAATAAATAATGCTGCCAACGAGCACTGCCACAAAGACAGTGCCCGTCAGGCTGCGAAGAACTAAATTATTCATAAGCTGAGGGGAATTTGAATATTCTCAGATATTAGCTAAGCTGACCATTTGCACCGTTGACACGATCTGAAGGCTCAGCATCAGCCTCTGCTGTCGGGGAAGCAGACTTAGCTGAAACGAGCTCTGTGGCTTCAGAAGCAGAAGTTGTAGCTTCGGAAACGGGCTCTGTGGCTTCAGAAGCAACATCACTCACTGCAGAAGTAGAGTTTGATTCAGTTGCAGGTTCTTCGTCCTTGGCCGTTGAGTTTACAGCATCTTCAGCACCGGATTCTACGGTTTTAGCACGCGCTTCGGCTTCGAGTTTACGCGTACGTTCGTCTGCTAATTTCAGTGCCTCTTCTTCCATCAGAATATCCATACGGCTCTTCCAGGGGCGCGCACCAAAAATATGCTCTACATCTTCTGTAAATATTACTTCACGTTCAACCAGTAAGTCGGCCAAAGCATTGTGCTTGGCAGCATGATCACGCAAAAGCTGTTTCGCACGCTCGTATTGCTCGGTTATCAGGCGCTGCACCTCCTCGTCAATGAGTTCGGCAGTTTTGTCAGAATAAGGTTTAGTAAATCCGTATTCACCCTGCGAATTGTAGTAACACAAGTTGGATAGTTTATCGCTCATACCCAGGTATGCAACCATACCATATACCCTTTTGGTCGTACGCTCCAAGTCGTTGAGTGCTCCACTTGATATATGTCCTAAAAAGACATCCTCGGCTGCTCTTCCGCCTAAGAGGGCACAAATTTCGTCGAGCATCTGTTCTTTGGTTGTAATGGAGCGTTCCTCGGGCAAATACCAGGCTGCACCAAGCGCCTGACCACGGGGCACAATTGTTACCTTAACTAAAGGATTGGCATATTGCAGGAGCCATGATACCGAAGCATGTCCGGCCTCGTGAATAGCGATGGCTCGTTTTTCGTCCTCGGTCATCACCTTTGTGGTCTTCTCAAGTCCGCCGATAATACGGTCAACTGCATCGAGGAAATCCTGCTTGCCAACAACTTTACGGTCGTGACGAGCGGCAATAAGTGCGGCCTCGTTGCACACGTTGGCAATATCGGCTCCCGAGAAGCCCGGTGTTTGACGCGCCAACAACTCTATATCGAGCGAATCGTCGAGTTTGAGCGAGGCTAAGTGTACTTTAAAAATGGCCACGCGCTCTGAAAGTTCGGGCAAGTCGACATGGATTTGGCGATCAAAGCGTCCGGCACGCAACAATGCGGGGTCGAGAATTTCGACACGGTTTGTAGCAGCCAGAACAATGACTCCGGTATTTGTGCCAAAGCCGTCCATTTCAGTAAGCAACTGGTTGAGTGTATTTTCACGTTCATCGTTTCCACCCATGGAGGGGTTTTTACCACGGGCGCGGCCTATGGCATCAATTTCGTCGATAAACACAATACAGGGTGACTTTTCCTTTGCTTGTTGAAAGAGGTCGCGCACACGGCTCGCACCTACACCTACAAACATTTCGACAAAGTCAGAACCGGCCATCGAGAAGAAAGGCACATCGGCCTCGCCTGCTACAGCCTTTGCGAGCAAAGTTTTACCGGTACCCGGAGGGCCTACGAGCAAGGCTCCTTTAGGAATTTTTCCACCGAGTTCCGTATACTTTTGCGGGTTTTTAAGAAAGTCTACAATCTCACGCACTTCCTGCTTGGCGCCTTCCTGGCCTGCCACATCCTTAAAGGTGACATTTGTAGAGTTCTTTCCGTTTTTCTCGATGAGGCGTGCCTTGCTTTTTCCTACATTAAAAATGCCTCCCCCTGAGCCTCCTCCATTCATGCGACGCATCAGGAAGAACCAAAGTCCTACGAAGAGCAAGATAGGAAATATGGTGCTGAAGAAACTCCACCACATGGTGTTGTTTACCTCATAGTTCAGCGGACCTTTGTAATGCTCATCCAAAAATTCAGCAACGCTGATATCGTTGGGATAAATAGCCGTGACGGTCGGTGTACTACCGGTTTTGTCACTACCTTGCTTGAATATTTCACGAATATGCTCGGGACGCACAACCATGCGCACCTTTTCGTCGGATTTATTGACAATGATTTCTTTTGCCACGCCCTTCTCCACATAGTTACGGAAGGTACTGTAACTGATATCCTTGTTTATGCCTCCGGAACTACCGGAGTTGCCTTGGTAAATCATAGCCATGAGTCCGACAATAATAGCTACGTAAATCCAAGACAGGTTAAAGCCGGGTTTCTTTCCGCCCGATTTGTTTCTGTCGTTTGGCATTTGGATGTATTGAATATAAGTCTATGATTATTATATCTATCAAAGGTATTACCATAGTTTAGTCGAGATCGGCCACTTCGGTAACTTCAGCATCGTCCCACAAGTTTTCAAGATCGTAGAACTCGCGAAATTCGGGTAGGAATATATGCACCATGACCGTTCCATAGTCCATAGCGACCCATTCGGCATTTTGCAAACCGGCAACTGCTGCAGGTTTTTCGTGTGCCTGCTTGCGTGCAAACTCCTCTACAGAATCGGCAATTGCCTCAACTTGCTGCGGAGAGTTACCGTTACATATTACAAAATAGGCACACGGGGCCGAAATAATGTTGCGCAAATCAACAATCGTGATGCCGCGACCTTTCTTTTCTTGAATACCATCAATAATCGTATGAACCAGCTGTTGTGTTTCTTCCATGCTTATGGGTTAAATGTTTACGTATAAATTAGCTCGTGCAAAGTTAGTACATTTTTCGTACCTTTGCGCTCAAAATAAGTAAAACGATGAAGTTTTTCCTTAAGTCACTGCGCTATTTACTGGGCGCACATCTGCTGGGCCTGTTCCTGCTTACGTTGTTTCGAGCCGAAATGTTTCGTTCGGCCAGCCACTTGTTACCGCCGGATGTTGCCGGCCGTACCGACTGGATTCTGACAGCCTTTATCAGAGGTATATGGTTTGACAATGTCATTGCTTGCTATATACTTATCGTTCCTTTAGTGATGATTGCCATTGCTGGCATTTGCCATTACTGGCACCGCTGGATATTTAAGATTACCAACATTTGGTTAGGCACCCTGTACTGTTTGGCTTTTATGGCCTCAGCTGGCAATATACCCTACTATAATTACTTCAGCAAACCCCTCAATGCCTCGATTTGGAATTGGGCAGAATATGGAACCACAACACTGGGCATGATGTTTGGCGAGTCGAGCTACTGGCTATACATAGCCGAATTTGCATTGGCCACCCTTGTTTATGCACTTATGCTGCGTTTTATGCGAAAGCATACAATCATCGCTGTATGCCCGGATGCTACAACGGCTAAAGTCCATGTAACGTGGAAAATGCGCGGAGGCGTAGCGCTGACAGCGACCCTGCTCGCAGGTGCCTGCCTGCTGGGCATTCGCGGGCGCCTGGGCTACAACCCCATCAAAGTAAGTGCGGCCTACTTTTGTACAAACCCCACATTGAACAACTTAGGCGTTAACCCTATGTTTTGCCTGCTGACAAGCACACTCGACGAGATGCGCCCCGAAAACCGCACCCTGCACCTCATGCCTGAAGCCGATGCCCTCAAAAAGGTTCAGCAACTTTACAAACGCCAGGGACTGCCGGGCATATCGCCCATTGCACACGAAGTTCGGCCACAAGGCAAAGCCACCGGACAGAACGTAGTAGTTGTACTCATGGAATCGCTTTCGGCTAAACTGATGACGCGATTCGGAAACAAGCAACAGCTCACACCTTACCTTGACTCGCTCTATCGACAATCGCTCAGTTTTTCGAACTGCTACTCGGCGGGAAACCACACCAACCACGGACTCTATGCCACGCTCTACTCCTTTCCTTCTATTATGTACCGCAACGCCATGAAAGGCTCAAATATCCCTCACTATTCAGGACTGCCTACCGTGCTGCGGGATAATGGATACAGCACACTTTTCTTCATGACGCACGAGAGTCAGTATGATAACATGAACGCCTTTTTGCGCACCAACGGATATGACGAAATCTATGCGCAAGAAAACTATCCGCGCAACCGCATTGCCAACCACTTTGGGGTGCCCGACGACTTTTTGTTTGAATATGCGCTCCCCGTTCTACGCCGCACGGCTGCTCGCAACAAACCCTTTATGGCCACGCTGCTTACTATCAGTAACCACCCGCCCTACGTTGTACCCAAGGCCTTTGCCGACCCTCACCTAAAACCCGAAGAACAGATTGTACGCTACGCCGACCACTGCATCCGCCAGTTCATGGAGGCAGCGAGCAAAGAACCTTGGTTCGACAATACGCTCTTTGTTTTCTTAGGCGATCACGGCAAACTTGTAGGACAAGCCGACTGCGAACTGCCTGAGTCATTTAATCACATACCGCTCATGTTTTACGGCAAGAATATTACAGCGGCCGAACGTACCGATTTTGCAGGACAGGTGGACGTTGCTCCAACGCTGCTAGGCATGCTAAACATTGCCTATACACAAAATAACTTTGGCCTTGACCTGATGCGCGAACAACGGCCGGCTGCCTTTTATACTGCCGACAAATCCATTGCCGCACGCGACAGTTCACACCTCTTTGTATACAATGCCGAAACGCAAAAAGAGTACTGCTACCTGCTTAAAAACGGAAAACCAATGAGCACACCGATGGCTCCGCCTTTTGCAGCCCTCAAAAACTATGTATACCCGCTGCTTCAAACAGCTGAATACCTGGTACAGCACCAGATGACCTTAGACCACCCACACCACAAATAAGGTAAATGTGTGCCAAACAAACTGATTCAAACACCTAACAGAAGTTTTTTTTGAAAAAAAGCGGACAAAAACTTGGTGCTCTTACAGAAAAGCCTTACTTTTGCACCCGTATTCGAGAGGGTATCTCGATTACACCCAAAGTTTGGGGTGTGGTGTAATGGTAACACTGCAGATTCTGGTCCTGCCTTTCCTGGTTCGAGTCCGG